>JAYTEU010000655.1:0-16328 GCA_043734985.1 Chthonomonadaceae bacterium | reverse complement strand
AATGCGCCCTGGAGGTTCGCGAGAATCGTCTTGGACTGTCCTCTAGTAGAAGCGTCATCGGTGGAGGAAACCCTGGACGGGGACGCTCCCGCGACCGTGGACGCGCTGAGGACTGCCGCAAGCGCCAGGTATGCGAGACGCGCGCTCATTAGCCCGGCGGTCTTTGGCGGCAGTGGCTGCAATGAAAGATGCTGCGCGCACACCCAATTCATCATTTTGTCGCCCCCTTGAAATGTATGACTTGGCCGCCTGAGTTGCCCACCGGCAGACTGCGCGTCCCGATGTTACCGAATCTGCCGTAGAATCCAGCGTACCGGGAATATCCCGCGTTCGCCGCTGTTGCTCCAAAGGCGCTGGAATTTGCCCGGCTCGTACTTGAACCCGACCGGGCGAATATACATTATTGACGCGCCAGGATACCAATCTGTTACGACGATCCGGACCGATATGCCTTCATTCACCGCAGTTTCGCAGATAGTGTCACCGGCGTCCGGTCCCGGTCCAAGCGGATTCTCGCGAAGCTTTGCCCACTCACCCTATGCGAGCTACCGGTAGATCGCCGTGGTTGTGAATCCGGAGGACATCGGGCGCTGGCGGCGTACTGCAACGGGAAAGTCCGGCAGGTCGACTGGATAGCGTCGCTCGAACGACACCGGGCGAGGCGCCGCTTCACGCATAAGTCCATTCGTCAACTCGCTGACGTGTGGGGGAGGCTCGTCCTGCGTCAGGTTGGCCCGCTCGAAGACCAGCAACCGGTGACTTCCTTCCATCGCGCCCGCCTGGTTCGTTGGATGTGCCCACAGGAGCAGTCCGAAGAAACCGATGCCTACTCCCAATCCTATCATCGGCGAATAGAACTGTGGACGTGAGCGCAAACTCGGAATTGGTAGGCGCCAATCGCCTATACTCACGGTCGCAATCTGTTCCGCCTCCTGGGAGACCCGCTGTACGATTGCCGGCGCAAGGCTGCGGCTCGGCTCGCGCAGCCGCATGGCCGCAAGCAGTCTCTTCATATGCAGCAGTTCTTCGTACTCTGCGCCGCATTCGGCGCAGCGTGTCAGATGTTGATGAATTAACCGGTGCTCGAAACCCAGCAATTCGCCGTCCATATAGGCGGACAGAAGACTGCTTACTTTGTTGCAATTCACGCTGAATCTCCTGACAGAGGATCGGAGACTCTCCAGGCGTTATGGCCGGCGGTCTCCGTCCTGCATCGTGCGGCCATTGATATTCTATGGCGCAGTTGCTTTCGCCCGCGGTGCAGGCGGGATCGTACGGTCCCCAGCGAGCAGTTCATCGTCTCGGCAATCTGTTCATAGCACATTCCCTCAATATCGGCAAGGATTACCGCAATCCTGAACTCGTCGGGCAGGGCGTTCAACGCCGTCTGAAGGTGCTCCTCCAGCGCTTCGGTAAGCATTATCTGTTCGGGATCGAATGCGGAATCCGGTATTTCGAGAAGGACGTCGGCATCGCTGCCGTCGCCGAGGGAAAGCGGTTGGTCGAGGGATTGGGCCTGAATTCTGGGACGCTTACGAAGTTCATCGATATACACCCGGGACATAATGCGGTAGAGCCAATTCTCAAACGGCATATCTCGGTTATAGCGGTCAAAAAAGCGGTAGGCGCGCAGGAAGGACTCCTGAGTTAGGTCCTCTGCGTCAGCATGATTGCCCGTCAAGCGAAACGCGATGTTGTAGGCGTGCCGGTGACATTTATGTACCAGCGCATCGAACTCACCGCGATCGTTTTTCTGGACGCCCGTAAAGAGCCGAGCTAACTCCATTCCATCCGCCTCCTATTGCACTTACGGTAGGCATCCGGCTCGAAGTTCCCACAACCGCGCTTTTCTCCGTCACACTTCATTGCGCGAAAACGGCAGAATCCACTGCCGTCCCGCCTCCTGGCCCACCGCGGGCCGCAAATGCGAGGCGAGCAGATTGTGAAGGCGTGCCGCGGCGCGCTCGCGAAAGGCAGGTGATGGCTCTGCCGGGGCGACAGCCGCGCAAAGGAGCCTATTTGTCTGTTCCAGCGAGCGCAATTCACCGGCGCATTGCGGGCAGCGAAGCAGATGGCGGTCAAGCTTATCCGCAAGTTCCAGGGGCAAGTCACCGTCTAGGTGAAGGTCCAGCAGCGATTTTGTCTCGTCACATCTCATCGACTTCGAGTCTCCTCCCCAACTTCGGCCACCTCTTCCTCGCCCCAGAGGTCCGCCAGTCGCGCCCGCAATGCACGGCGGGCTCGATAGAGCAGCGATTTGGTCGCCTGGACCGACTTTTCGATCATAAACGCGACCTCGGATGCCTCCCATTGTTCGACGTCACACAGTTTAAGTACGAGCTGATAGTCGTCCGGCAATTCGGAGAGAGCGCGCCGAACCACGACGGAGGTTTCAAGGCGTTCCACGCTGCTATCCACGGCGACGGTGCGCTCAGCTTCATCGGGGTCCATAAGGATCAGCCGCGGCTGTCGTAGTCGATCCAGGCACAGGTTGCGAGTGATGCCGAACAGCCAGCCACGAAACGGGCTTTCCGCGCGATACGTCGCGGCACGCTCGAACGCACGCAGAAACGCTTCCGATGTGACCTCCTCGGCATCTTCCCGATTGGACAATAGGTGTCGCGCATAAGCATAGACGCGGTCCACATGCAGATCGAACAGCGCCGAAAGCGCCTCCGCCTCGCCTGCCTGGAACCGCGCCGCCAATCTCTTTTCATACGGGCTCACTTCGGGCGTCTGCGGTCCGGTTCCATTTGCGCTCAAGGCGTAAGAGTCTCCACTATTGACGACGGTTCAATAGTACAAAAAGTGTCGCGGTATCGTAGTGCCTATCTTTGATGCGACTTCAATACGATCCTTCATTAGAATACCCTAACCTGCCGGACCCTGCCCCAGATAATGAGCACGAAGTACGGGTACTCGGTTGCGTATGTTCTCTAATATAGATATACGCGATGCCGCCGCGTCCAGGTGTGCCGGGGACGAGGCATGCGAGAGGGTGAGAGGGTGAGAGGGTCTACCGCGAATTGTACCGCGATAGACCCTCTTTTTGTCTTCGGTATGATGCTGCCCGTGAGCAGTCCAACGCTGTCGGCGCACGTGCGCTTACGACTGCGTCGGGCAGCTTTCGCTTTGCGCTAACCTGCTGTCAACCACCGCAAGCGGTTAGTTTGGCGGCGTTAACGGCGTCGTTGGCGGGTTTGTATCTGCGGTTAGTTTGGCGGCGTTAACGGCGTCGTTGGCGCGTTTATATCCGGGGTCTTGCCGGAGTTACCCGGTGCGACGTTGGGCTTGTCCTTATCCTTGTCCTTATCCTTGCCGGGCATTGTCGGCACCAGTTCGGGGCGGGCCTTTTGCAGTCCCGGGAGCTGCTTTGTAACCGGCGCGCCCATCTCTTTTGTAATAGCCCTGGATTTATCATCCGTATCGACCACGTGTGGCGTCGCGAAAAAGACAAGCTCTACCTTATTGTGGGTCTTCTCGCGGGAACGGAAGAACTGGCCGAGCAGTGGCACGTCACCGAGGAGCGGAACCTTGGAAGTCGTCAGGATTTCGCTGTCTCGAATTAGCCCGCCAACCACCACCGTCTGGCCATCCAGCACGGTAACGGAGGTATCCGCGTGGCGCAGGTTATATCGCGGCGCGCGAATACTGCCCTGCCCGGTGTTCAACTGATCGAACGATATCAAGTCGCTCAGATCCTCGGTCAGGTCCATCGTCACTCGTCCGTCCCGTGTGATCCTAGGGGTTACCGTGATCGTAACGCCGATAGGCAAGTACTGGACGGTGTTGCTGACGAGGGCGCTGCCGGTGACTGCGCCGTTCGAAGTCTGACCGTTGATATACGGGACGTAGGTATTGATGTCGATCGTGGCCTGCTGCGCGTTAGAGGTGAAGATCCTCGGAGTCGACATTACCTTGACTTTGTTATCCGTATTGAGAGCCTGAATGATGGCCGAGTAGTTCGTGCCGTTCAGCAGAAACTGCGAGCCCGTTTGCGCCGCGTCAATTGCGGTGGAAGACGGTCCGGAGCCATTCGCCGGATGATTGATCGCGCCCGCTAGGTTAGTATGCGCGCCGAACAGCTTGAAGAGCATGCCGCTCAGGTTGAAACCGAACTTCTGGTCGGAATCGAGCGTGACCTCCGCTACGATGACCTCCACCATTACCTGCTTCGGGATGACGTCGAGCTGGTTGACGATGCCCTGAAGCGCACGGTAATTGTCCGGCGTAGTCGTTACAATAAGGCTCTCTCCGTCCGGCGACGGCGTCACGAACACATTGTCCTGAAGCTGCAGCAGATTGGAGTAAGTGCCATTATTGCCGCGGCCATACTGCGGCTGGCCGGTCTGGCCGACTCCCTGCCGCCGCCCGCCGCCGAACCCGCCGAATATCTGCCGGGTCTGGGCGCCGGTCTTGCCCGACTCCTGCGCCGCCTTGATCGCATTCGTGTCCATGGGGACGAAGCCCTGATCCGTCATTACGCCGGCTACACCCTGCGGGATCGCTGAGCCGCCGTTATTCTGCGCGCTCGGGTCGCTGCCATCGCCGCCATCGGGTGCATTCGGCGGGGGTGGTACCGATCGGCCATTAGTGCGTGCTCCGACGCCCGGCAATGTTGAGCCGGCCCCTCCGCGGCCGTTTTGCCGCGAATTGGTGCCGTTTTGGCCGGGACGCGATTGCTGATTGCCTCCGCCGCCGAAGAATCCGCCGAACCCAGTGTTTCCACTGTTGCTATTCGTGGTGCGGAACGCCTGGCTCAACGCGTACGCCACGTCTTCAGCTTTCGCATTCTTTAGGGGAATAACGAAGGTAGTGGTCTCGACTGGTACATCCACATCGATCTGTTTGATCAGTTCCTTGATTCGGGCCATGCGCTCGCTGTTGGCGGTCACAAAGAGGGAGTTCGTGCGCGGGTCGGCCGTCACCTGGCCGAAAGGGTCGTTGCTGGGCGTCGTCGTACTGTTCTGGCCGCCGCCAAATCCGCCAAATCCGCCGAACGGATTAAACCCGCCGAAGTTACGCCCACCTCCGCCATTGCTCTGCTGAGGCGTGGAGTGCTGATTGGACAGAACGGTATTCACCAGGTTTGCAACGTCCTGCGAATTAGAATATTTAACTTTTATGACTTCCGTCTCAAGCGCGGAATCATCGTCGTCCAGGCGAGAGATTATGTCGCGGGCGATGCTCTCCTGATTGTCCGGCGAAGCAACCACCAGCACGGAGTTAGTTCGATTGTCCGCTACCGCGATCACTGCCGGACGCGCGTTGACGCCGCCCGGCGCTGCCTGTCCCGGCTGCTGCGGAATCTGGAAGTTCTGCGGGCCACCAGGCTGAGGCGCGCCCGAAGAGCGCGGCGTGATCTGCTTGTAGAGATCCGAAATGGTCTGCGCTACGTTGGTGGCTTCCGCGTGGCGCAGCGGATAGACCTTCAGTTCCGTTCGGCTGGAGGTCTTGTCCAGTGCGTTGATAAGCGCGATAATGCGCTTGACGCTGCTGGAACTGTCCGTCACGATAAGCGAGTTCGTGCCCGCGCTTCCGATAATGCTGGCCTGCGCGCCGACGAGCGGAAGGAGATCCTTCGCCATCTGAGTCGCGTCGACGTTCTCCAGTGGAATGATTTGCGTCATCACCTGGTCGCGCGGGTCGATCAGACCCGTTTCGGGATCGACGCTCACGATCGTGGAGGATTTAATTGCATACGGGATCGGAATGATCTCCAGCACGCTTCCGTTCTGCTGAGCTGTATAGCCGCGAACCTTGAGAACCGACTGGAGTATTTTGAACGCCTCGTCGAGCGTCACGGGCTTCGCATTGTTGATGATCGTAACCGGTCCGGCTACTCCGGGATCGGCGGTTATGGTCAGGCCGGACATCCCGGAAAACAGCTTCAGGACATTGGTGATGTCCGCGCCATGAAACTCGAACTGAAACGTTGTTCCTCGTCCCGCTCCGCCTGGCCCGAACATCCCGGAGAAACCGGAAAGATCGCCGCCCGTCCGAGGCCGTTGGCCCTGTCGCCCCTGACCAAAAGCGCCGAAACCGCCCTGGCCCGCACCGGAAACGCCCCCGCCGGGCACGCCGCTACCCGCGCCGCCTGCGCCGGCGCCCTGCCGTCCGCCCTGAGTTCCACTGCCCGCCTGTGGGTTCGCGGGGTCGCCTCCGGCCGGCGCCTGCTGCTCAGCGGCGCGAGTTCGCGGAAGTGGAACCACTTTGAGACTCGCGGCAGCCGGTTTCTTCTTCGGGGGTGTCGGCTGAGACGGCTGCGCCGCAGTTCCCGGAACCGCCGGCGGCGGGCTGGTCTGTGCGTTCGCATCTAACTGCGGTGCGAGAAGGCACGCTCCAAGAAGTGTCGCGCCAATCGTAGTATAGAGTGCTCGGCGTCGATAAGAGGCCGCCAGTCCGAATGCATCCGTTAACAATGTCCTCTCCTTTGGCCCTGCGGCCGAAATCCATTAACCTCCGAAACCACCCGGTGCGGCCATACCTCCGCCGCCGCCACCGCCGCGGCCGCGCCGTCCGCCGCCTTGTCCAGCGCAAAATCCGCCGCCTTAACCGCCGCCTCCACGGCGACCGCCGCCGCCCTTGGCGTCTCCAGGCTGACCGCCGTCCTGGCCTCTGGTTCCGTCGAATCGGCCGTTCATCCGCCGATTAAACCGCGCTGTCTGGTCGGGAGTAAGCGTTTTGCCGTTCGGCAGTGTCATGCCTACCGTTGCAGCGCCCAACTGCGCCCGCCACGCGGCCATCGGCGACAACAGAACACCCTGCGGCTGTCCACCCATCTGCTGCGGGTCCGGCTGCTTGTTCAGGTACCCGGCGCTGGCCGTCAGCGGTGTTGTGTTCATTTCGTCGGATTTCGCCAGAATCGTCGGTTTGCCCGCTGAAACCAGGGTCACCATCTGATCCTTGACCGACTTCACCTGGGCAAGACCCATGAAGGATTGGCCCTCGCGCACATACAGGCCTTCTTTGGTTATCCGGTTCTCCAGCAGCGCCATCTTCTGATCGCCGGAGGTTACGCTTCCCGCATAGGTCCAGTCCGCGAACGGATTGACAAATACGGGCGGAACCTTGGGCAGCGTCACTTTAGCCTGCTTCGGAACGGACGCCTCTTTCGGTTTCGGCGGCAATGGCGCGCTAAACAGAGAGCCGCGAACTCCCTTGGTATAGTAATCCAGGGAGGGGCGCGCAGTAGGCGTCGACTTGTCGGCAGCCGGTCCGCGCTCAGTAAGCCGCATGCCTTTAGCCCGCGCGACCGCCAGTTTCTTGTGAGCGGCCGCCGGACGGATCTGCGCGCTGTCCTGCCTGGTCTGCACCAGGAAGACTGCGCACGAAAGAGTGATCAGGCTTCCGAGGGCAAATGCGGAACCGGGCCGGAACAAGGACGTCTGACCGGTCGTAGAGACGTCGGCCCCCGCGCGTGCTTCCAACGGACGCGCGAACGTCAAGCCGGTACTACCCTTTTGTGGCTCTATCATCAGTAACATCTCCTGTGTCTCCACCGGCTGTCCCGGAAGAAGACCTTGTAAACACTGTTATCTGCGCCGATACCTCGACCGTGCGGAACTTTGCGTCGGCGGAAGTAATACTGATTTTGTCGATAACCATACGTCCCGCGGGGTTCTCAAGATCATACAGAAACTTGACGACGTTCGGCTGAAACGGCGCTTTGAATCTCACTTCTACAGGTACGCGCGCGCCCAATACTTCGTGGGTTGTGCTGCTGGCGCGGGCGCTTCGCCCAGTCGTGGTTTTCGCCACAACCTTTGGGTCCATTTCATCAGTGACGATTTTCGCTCGGAGAGGACGGACCTCTCTCAGGTGGATGCCGGCTCGTTCCGCGGCGGATTGCAGGCTGCCCACGACGATCGGCACAACCTGGTCCGCGGGTTTGTCGTACGCCCGCGCCTTAACCTGCGGCTCTATCGCGAGCTGATCCTCGCGAAGCCTCCGAGCATTGTTCTTGGACGCTACGGTCTTGTTAAGCGCATCTTTCAGCGGCGCTAAATTGGCCTTGCTTCCGCGTGGAGGGGGCGCCAAAACGAACCATATCGCGCCGGCGACCACTACGACGCAAAAACCCACGAGCACCTGTTCACGCCTCTTCATAAACTTGCTTTTCGCCTTTGACGGCCGGATCGCCCGCCGGTATTCTCATAAATCTGACTCGCGAACCTATTCGCAAGACTGTTCATTCAATGTCTCCCGTGTCGTCCGAATTGTCCGTCGCGCCGTGGATCACGGTCGCCCGAGCAGCCTGCCCAACTCTCTCCGCGGTCCCACTGTTCTGGGCGGTGTCTCGCGCATCGGGTGGAATCAGTTTTGCACTCGGTCGTAGGCGGCACGTGATCACGAAACCGGTAAGCGTCGGCTTATTCGCTTGAGCGACTGGTCCTGTCTTGCGCGTCGTTACAGTCCGCTTCGTAGTTGTGGTGACTGCCGGCATCACGGGCTGTGGCACGGCTCCCGGCACGCTTCCCGTCATATTGACGGACGACGTAACTACCCCGCCGGTTACTCCGTTTCTGTATTGTCGCCAAGCATTCGCGGCCGCGGCGTTGAAACCTGGCTGTCCGGGCGCCCCTGGCTGAAGCGGCGTACCGCCGCCCATATCCGGTGTGATCACCATTCGCTGACCACCGCCGGTAATCGCTGACAAGGGTCCGGGTGTCGGCGGTACGGCAAGCGGCGCCGTAAGAGTCTGGATTCCCGTGGTCGTGGGTACGTTCGGCTGTGTGAGAGGTGCCGTCTGGCCCTGTCCCGCGCCCGCCCGGGCGGCCTGGTACGCCGCGATCGCCGCCTGAATGTCCGCGGCCGACGGATTGGCGCCGCTATTAGAAGTTACTCCTCCAGGGTTGGCGCCCGCTCCGGCTCCCGGATTGAATCCACCTCCACCGGGATTGAATCCACCGCTCGCGCCTCGGTTTAACCCGCCTCGGAAACCGCCTGCGCCGTTGAAACCGCCGGTAGAAACGGCTCCGCCTCCGGTACCGCCGAGATTGAAACCACCGCCCTGATTGAATCGGTTCCCGCCGCCACCGAATTGAGATGCACCGGTATTTCCCCCCGAATTTCCGCCATTCACCAGGTTGGGACTGGCGCCCATGGCAGCGCCGGCCGGAGCCACGCCGGCGGGCGCTGTGGTGACGGTCGGCTGAAGGCCGGGAAGAGGCGTGACAGCCGGTTTAGGCGGCTCCACCCTTACGACATCCGCCGGATTTGCGCTGTCCTGCGCGTCGGCGATGTAGCTTAACCGCACGTCGCTGAAGGCGCCGGATGCCTGCAAATTGAGCATCAGGTCCGTGACGGCGCGTGAATTCTTCGAATCACCACGCAGAGTAATCAAGCCGCCCCGGTCGAAGTTCATTTGCGCCAGCCAGATGTCGGTTGACTTGGGCATGCAGCGATTGATGGCGACCAGCACATCGACCGAAGGATGATCGCGGTCCAGAGCCTTGGTCAGAACACGATCCATTACTGCGACTTTGTCGTGAGAGCGTTGGATGGGCTTCTCCAACTTCACCGCCTCGTCCATGTCTTTGTTCGCCTTAATGGTTTCGACCCTCTGCTTCTCCTGCGCGTCCAGCGCGGAGTGCGCAAAGAAGAGTCCCACGGCAATACAAGCGGCAGTTCCGACGCCAATAAGCTGATTCCTGCGCGTCTGCTGCGTGTGAAGCCGTTTTTCTGCGCGCTCGTTTGGAACCAGATTAATATCGGAAAGCGCCCCCCCAAGCGCCTGGAGGGCCATGCCCGCGGCAATGGCGTAGCTCGGCGCTTCCGGGTCCCCGGTGGGAAGAAGTCGGCTATGCAACCGCGCGACGGGCTTTTCCAGCGCCTCGATCAGGGCGTGGTCCATCCAGTCACCCTCGGCGGTGGCGGTCTCGCTGCCACATAGAAATACGTGCGCAAGCGGCTTTTGGCGGAATTCGTTCTGGTACGCCGTGAAGGAGCGCGCGACCTCTTCGCTAAATCGATGCGCCGCAACTTCCCGGGCAATCCCCGCAACTTCAATGGCGGAGGATCGCGTGAACAGTAGTTGACCGTCCGCGACTACGGACACATCCATCGCCCCGGATTCGAGCGCGATTACAGCGGTCGGTTCGAGCGAGTGCCGCACGTGCTCCGCCAGTGCAAGCGCGGAAACGGACAGCCGGGAAAGCTCCACCCCGACCTTATCGAATATCGTTACTATGTTCGCCACAAGCGACCTGCGCGCGGCGGCGAGCAGCACCGTCTGCATATCGTCTTGCCTCGCACTCAGGCCGGTGCCGATACCCTCTGGGACATGGTAGTCCAGGATGACCTCGTTCAGCGGGAAGAGGATATACTGCTGGGCTTCAAACTCGATCATTCCGCGAATCTGTTCCGGTGGCGCCTGCGGAAGCCTTGCGAACCGCACCGTAACCAAGCGGCGCGGGAGGCAGGCAACAACGCTCTTCGTGGAAATCCCCGCGGCGGACAACGCTTCGCGGATGCTCGCAGCCATGGCATCGCAGTTCGCGGCGACATCGTTCCAGCAGTTCAACGGCAGGGCGGCGGTTGCGCGTCGAACCATCTTGGTCTCGTCGCCCACCTGTTCCACCTCGACGACGCGCACAAATCGCGACCCTAGATCGACCGCAACAACACGCGACAATCCTGCTGAGTTCGCAGGGGATCTATTTGCCAAAATCTCCTCCGATCGAGATCACTAGTTCGAGATAGTACCTAATTCGTGTTTCCTGTCGTCACCGGGCTGCCTGGGCTGCCCGTGCTTGCGGTCGGTGACGGCGCGGTAAGAACGGGCGAGGCTATCCAGGATGACCAGCCTGGATTCCGGGTGATCTCGCGCCATTGCCGAATGCGCGGGCCATAGTCCGTTAACTCGACAAGGGCCGTGACTACGTAGATTCCCTGCTGACCCGGCATCGCCACCCGGACACGCACCCGGTAGATCGACGATTTCGTGCAGAGATGCCCGATGACATTGATGTACTGTTCCCTCGTCAGCGTCGTGATTCCGAAAAGGTCACCCAGCGACTGAAATACGTTGCCGCCCTGCCTGTAATCCACGATCGCCTGGAGAGTAGCGTGGTCCATGCCCGGGATCGTGGCCAATACTTCCGGTGGCGCGGTATTGATATTGACCAGGCTTTCGTGGTACGGCTGATCGTCGACGGACACATGGTCGGCGATCTTCTGCATTGTGGCGCGATCGAAAGTCTCGCGGCCCGGCACATTCATCAGATCGCCGATTGTTTTGAACACCTGCGACGCTGCTCCGCCAACTCCAACTCCGCCACTTCCAGCCGCGCCACCGCCCGCGGAACCAGCCTTCGGTGCACCAGCCTGACCTCCGGCGGCGCCGGCCGTTTGACGAGAGGGTCGGGCTGGAGCGGGAATAGCCGTTGGTACCGGCTTAGGTCCGGCGCCAGTCTGGTTTCCTCCGCCCGCAGCCCCCCCGCCGGGGCCGCTGCTCCGGAATCGAACCAGGCCATCCGCCAGCGTCGCATCGATCCCTAGTTTTTCCTGGAGATCCTGGGATGTCGCCGAATTGATATTCACGCGAAGCGTACCGTCTGCCGCGACGTTTCGCTCCCTGCCCGCCGTAGTGAAGAGTTCCGACAACGGGATGTTAGTATTATTGTATATGTCCGTCCAGTCGGTGTCGCCCACGGTGGCGGCAGCCGCTCCTCCCGCCGCGCCCGCACCTGCGGCAGTACCTCCGGAAGCGGCGCCGCCGCCGCCGGCGGGAGCCTGTCGCGTCGCGGCGCGGGTAGTCGTTTTTCCGATGCCGGGAAGTGAGCCTGTCGATGACGGGTCGGCGTTCGGGTCGATCGCGCTGCCCGAGGCGCTGTTAAACAGAATCGTAGGAGTTATGCCCTTGACCAGCAGCAGTTCGTCCACGGAATCGTAAAGCGCGCATTTGCAATCGTATGACGGGCTAAGTCCATTGTAATAATCTGATTTCGCCCCGTTAGGCAACATCTGGGTTGCGGGCGTCCGCCAATCTATGATCGCCGCCGTGAGGTCGGGATTGTCTCTGAATACGGGCAGACGCTCCAGCGTCGCCTGGTCTACTGTGTTAACGTTGATCATGCCCGCCGTGTCAATGGCATCTATCTTTACCCAGCCATCCCCCACCTGCATCCAGCCGTTCGTGTCCGTGTCCGGCCCGGGCGGAACGATGCCGTAAGTCGCGCCATTCGCGCTTGTCTGCGACAGGGCGCTCGCCGCGTACGCGACGGCTCCGCGCGCCGCGTGGTACCGCTGTGTCTGCGCCGAGAAGTTAGCGCTGGAACGCAGCTCGCGACTCGCGCTCATTTCAAAGGCCACTACCAACGTCGTCAGTATAAGCATGATAAATATGACGGGGACCAGCGCCTGGCCACGTCGATAGGACGAAGGTCTGCTGCGATGCTTTTGATAAGACGCCGATTGGTTCGTTAATCGTTGCATGCTTTACTGCGCCGCTCCTGTTGTTGACGTGGCAGTACCGGTATTCACGGGCGGCGCCTTCCCGTCGGCGACTTGCGAGGTTACCAAAGGTATCGTGGTGACGTAGGTTGCGGTCGTCGAGTCGGCATGGCGAATTGTCAACGTTACCTCGACGGAGCCGGGCAAAGTCGTGTCACCCGTGTCGCTGGAGGTCGCAGATGTCGCTGCGGCCGTGGGATCTGTCGCCGCGCCTGTCGGCGAGGCCGACGTGGCAGCCGCCGCCTGCTGGTTTTGCTGCTCGTAGTCCCAGTCATTCCGCCAGGACTGCATGGTCGGATCCCAGAAGCGCAGAACGACATCGTAGATCAGTCCCGACATCACCGAGTCGGAACCAGTGGTCGCCTGCTGTATCGCCTGAAGGCTGGGAACGCCGACGACCGTTCGCGAAAGCGTGCGGGCCTGCGGATCGAAATCGTAACGGACCATCGCCGTTTCAGATTGAGGCAGCGAACTGTCAACGGCGGCAGGGCCGCTCGAGGTTCCCGTGGTTGCGTCGGATACAAGGCGGTTCCCGCGGGTCATCAGTGTAAGCAGCCCGTTGGATGCGCCCTGTCCTCCGCTCTGACCACTGCTCGCGATAAATACCGCGGCCGGATTCGTCGATGAGGCGTATGCCTGCTGAATATCGCGGGTCATATAGTCGAACACGGAGCGCACGGCTCCGAGCTCTTCCAGACGCCGCGTGTTGGCCACCTGGGTTTTCAGCGCCGTATCGAAGGTAAACGACAGTGCAACTGTGATAATCCCGAAGATCACAAGCGCAACGAGCACCTCGATAAGAGTGAAACCGCGGCGGTTAGGCAGTCGGCACGCCCAGAGGGCACCCGCAGTCGGCAGTCGTGAAAAAGGCGGCCTATTACCTATTTCCGACTGACTGCGGCCCAATCTTCTATCCACCGGCGGCTCCTGTGGCAGCGCCCTGTTGGCTGGATTGCTTGTCCCTGATCTGTTGGTCCGTCATATTTTCGTCCGTGCGGAGAAACGTGGTGTACTCGTACTGCTGCGGGTGGCCCCCGCCGCCCCAGCTCACCGTCAAAGTCACTTTGAATAGGCTGGGATAGTCCGTCGCCTCCACGGTCCGCTGCCACTTGTAGCCGACGTAGGATTGTCCGAAATCGCCCTGCTGATCCCCTCCAGACAGGGTGTCCGCCTGCTGCTCCAACTCCGAAAAATGTTGATTTGCGAGGAGCGCCGAGGTTTGCATCACCTCCGCCTTACCGTTTACTCGCGTAACGGTAGAGAAGGCCGTCATCGCGGCAACAATAGCCACTGAAAGGATGAAGGCCGCCACAATCATCTCGACCAGGGTAAAACCACGGGAACTCGGCAGCCTGCGGTCGGCAGTCGGCGATCGTAAAATCCGCCTCCGGTCCCCGGTGCGAGAAGATCGTGAGTTGTTCCCGTAAGACTTCCGGTTCAAGCATCTCCCACTGCCGACTGCCGATTGCCTACTGCCAAGCGTGTCGCTCATTATCCGCGTCCCGCCGGCATACTCAGCGCAAGCCGGCCGTTCATCGGCGTTAGGATCAGATGGGCAGTGAAGCCCTGCCGGCTCAATACGCTGAGATCGGCTCCATCGGAGGTACCATCGCCGTGAAAATGTACATCGACCCGTGTAATGCCGGCGGGACCATTCGCCGCGGAAACGCTGAAGTTCTCGACTTGGTGCTCATCGCTTATATGGTATGGCGCAACCTCCTGGCTCGGACTTAAATCCGTGCCGGATGCCGTAAACAGAGCTGTAGGCATGTCGGTCTGCGGCGGCGGCGGATCGACTACAATCGAGAACTCGTGGATACCGCGCTCGAAATGGAGCGTGACGGTCGTATCGCCCTTAACTGCTTTCTCGCGAGCCAGGGCAAAATAATCTTGGATACGGCGAATCTCGGCGTCGAATCGAGCCTTCTCGTAGAACCCGGCAAAGGCGGGCACGACGACGGCCGACATCACCGCGATGATCAGGATCACCACGAGAAGCTCGATTAGGGTAAATGCCCGAGTTCGGTGCATCACGTTCCTATTTGTTCAGCTTGACTGTCTGAGTCGTGATAGCCTCGCCGTCACCTTCGGACGAGATGAAGAAATCTTCGCCGTTCGGACCCGGCTCAACATACTTGTAGCCATGGCCCCACGGATCCGGCCGGATCATGGATTCATTATGCAGGTAAGGGCCCTTCCATTTGTCCTCGCCGCCCGGGTTCTGAAGGAGCGCATTCAAACCCTGTTCGGCCGTGGGATAGTGACCGGTATCCGCATAATACATCTGAAGCGCGCCGCTATAGTTGGTGATGTCGGTTGCCGCGGCGGATTTGCGGCCTTCGCCGATCTTCTTGATGACGTTCGGGACGACAACGGCAGCTAGAACCGCCAAAATAACTACGACGACGAGGATTTCAATTAGGGTGAACGCGCTGTTTCGCCTTGCCAGACGGGTGATGCCGGTAGGTCTTGCG
Source organism: Chthonomonadaceae bacterium (assembly GCA_043734985.1). Classification (GTDB taxonomy): domain Bacteria; phylum Armatimonadota; class Chthonomonadetes; order Chthonomonadales; family Chthonomonadaceae; genus DATGJU01. The sequence goes on along the minus strand of JAYTEU010000655.1, from coordinate 1,398 downwards.
AGAATCATTTGAGTAATCTCCTTTCGCACAATGTTCGGTTCGCGATCCAATAACATAAGAAGGTTTCCGAAGGTTGGCTGTCGTTTTTTGCCGGTCTACTTGACCAGCGAGTTGGCCTGGAAGATCGGGAGCAGGATCGAGAGGACGACAAAACCCACGAAGCCGCCCATAACCACAACGACGAGCGGCTCGACCAGCGAAGTCATTTTCCGCATCGTGTTGTCGACTTCAAAATCCAGTGTCTCCGCAGTGCGTATCAGCATGAGCGGCAGCCGCCCTGTCTCTTCTCCGACCGCCGTCATATGGCGTACGACGGGCAGAAAAACATCCGTGCGGGACATCGATTCGTGCAGCGTTTCGCCCTGTCTCACTCCCCCGCGGGCCAGCAAAATCGCTTCCGTGGCGGCCGTGTTCCCTACCGATGAGGAAGATATCTCCAGCGCCTCAAGAATGGGAACGCCTCCGCCCAGCAGCGTTCCCAGTGTACGGACCAGCCGCGCCGAAACGATACGCCTTGTCAGCGGGCCGATGATCGGCATGTTGAGCCGTATCAAGTCGAAGGTTCGCAAGCCGCCCTCTGTGTTGAGCCAGCTACGGAAACCGAAGACGACCGCCGCGATAACCAGCATCACTAGCCACCACTGGTGTGACAGAATATCCGACATTCCGAGCAGAATCCGGGTCGTAATCGGGAGGTCGGAGCCGAGATCCTTGAAGATTCCGGATAGTTTCGGAATAACGAAGGTTAGCAGAAACGTCACGGCTGAAACCGCAATGCCAATTAGAACGCAAGGATATGTGAGGGCGGCGGAGATCTGACTGCGCCGCACCTGCTCTTTCTCCATAAACTCCGCCAAGCGAGTCATGACCGGAGCAAGCTGGCCGGACACCTCGCCGGCGCGCACCATGTTCGCATAGAGCTTGGGAAATTCGCGCGGAAATTTCACCAGCGAATCCGAGAGCGCCTGCCCCGCGCGAATGTCTCCCTGCATGGCCGAGAGCATAACCTTCAGCGAAACGCTGTCCGTCTGATCGATCAATACCGAGAACGCGCGATCCATCGGCAATCCGGCATCCAGCAGATCCGCCATTTCGCGAGTGAACAGCAGAACCTCCAGGCGTCCGACTTTCTTGCCGGAAGTCGCTACTTTGGCCTCGCCGGCGGAGCCGGCAGAGGCGGTCTCCTTCGCCGCGGCGGAGTTGGACTTGCCGTCCGCGATTCGCGTCGGGAATACGCCGAGGGCACGAACGCGGACCGCTGCATCCTGGCTGTCGCGGGCGGAGACCGTGCCCCGCGTGGCGGTTCCGGCTTTATCGAGCGCTTCATAGGTAAAATCAGGCATCGAAATCTTCCCGTTGGCAGACGCGCAGAACTTCCGCGATCGTTGTATGGCCCTG
>JAYTEU010000654.1:0-2914 GCA_043734985.1 Chthonomonadaceae bacterium | reverse complement strand
CGGCAAAGTCATCAAACACTCTCTCAGCCTCGGTCGTGAACGGCAGCACCTGGAAGCGATAAAGCTGGGAGTATATCAACCGCAGTTCTTCATGAGCCTCAACTACAAATTGCTTTTTCATCTGAGAACGCCGTAGGGCGTCCAGCGTTCCTCGAAGCACCTCTTCTACTGTCACAACGGAGATTGCAAGGTCGTCTAGAGGCTCCTTGCGCAGGCGGTCGCGCAATATGGTACTCGTGCGTCGAGCGTCAAGCAGATTGCTCGTAATATCGGTATCGAGCAGATACATTATTCAGTCTCGTTCGCGTACTCTCTGTCCGCGCGTTTCCGATTGCGCCGAATATTCTTCAGAATACTCTCCCAGACCGGCCCTTCATGAGTTCCGATAACGTCGTTAAGCGGATGGTCATCACCAATTCCGGGAATTGATTCGCCGGTCGATTCCAGTGGTCGGTTAGTCCCGTTGTCTGCTTCCGGCATGTCTTTTACATTCCCGTGGTTGTTCATTTCATTGCCTCCCACGCTGCGTCCAGTGACCGCCATTTCCGAATGTATGATACCATAATGAGTTGCCAGGTCCGATCCCGGAGAGGCCACTCGCGTCGTTCTGGAAGGAGTTGGGCCGAACGACAAGGAACTTATCCCAACTGATGTACTCGACAGACGCAATAAACACCATGTGCCCACGTCAAACCGTACAGCAAACTCCAATGACCAATCCAATTCCAGCCTGCCAATCCTATTTCCGCCACCTCTCACCGACGCCGCTAGCGCCTGTTCAGCTCGATTCTGAGGGGCCGGTCATCTGGTGCAAGCTGGAGTTTCTCAATCCCAGCGGCTCGACCAAGGACCGGATCGCACGCTATATTCTGGAAAAGGCCTGGCGGCAGGGGCGACTGAAGGACGGCGACACCGTGATCGAGGCCTCCAGTGGGTCGACGAGCATTGCGTTTGCGCTGGCGTGCGCTCAGATGGGGCTGCGCTTCCTCGCCGTCATGCCGGAGGGCGTAAGCGATGAGCGATCGCTGATCATTCGCGCCTACGGCGGCGAGGTGCGGCTCTCGCCGCGGGTCGACGGCATACTCGGCGCGATTGCAGAATCGGAGCGCCTGGCGGCGGAGTCGTCCGCCTTCCTGCCGCGCCAGTTCGCCAACGCCGACAACGCGGAGGCACACCGGCTCGGAACCGCGCGGGAGACGCTGGACCAGATTCCGGGCGGCGTGGTCGACGTCGTCGTGAGCGGCGTCGGGACCGGCGGCACGCTCGTCGGCCTCTACCAAGGGTTGACGGAGAGCGGCTGCCGCGTGACGCCCGCCCTTGCCAGACCGGTCAATATCACCGTCACGCCCGACGTCGAGTGCTGCTCGTTCAGCCAGTGCATACCGGGCGTCGTCGATAGCATCTCCACGATATTTCAGCGCGCCGAGCTTCCGGGCCTAATTACCATTGAGATCAACGACGCCCTCGCGCTCGAAACCGCTCGCCACCTCCAGCGTAAAGGTTTCCCGGTTGGCCCCAGCTCCGGACTAAACTACGCAGCCGCCTTGGCCGCCTTCAAGCAGCTAGGCCGCCCCGACGCCCAGATCCTCACCGTCTTCCCCGACCGAATGGAGCGCTACTTCACCACCGAACTCTTCGCCCCACTGCGAACTGCGTAAAACACCCACAATTGAATCTCCTCAATTCCCACTCTCCTGATTTCCTTCGTTCCTGCCTTCCTGCTAGCCTGAAGCGTCCCAATCGTGCCTCGTCCTTGCCGCTTCCTGAGAATCACGGTATCATAACCCGTACTCAGTGGCTAGCGGGAAGGGGCGAACATGGCGGACGAGATAGTGGTGATCGGCGGCGGGTTCGGGGGCGTGGAGGCGGCGTGGGCGGCGGCACAGCGGGGCAGTAGGGTGACGCTCTATGAGATGCGCCCGATGCGCGATACGCCGGTACACCGGACGGGCGATCTAGCGGAATTAGTCTGTTCCAACTCCTTCAAATCCAACCTGCTCACCAACGCCAGCGGCGTTCTCAAAGAGGAGATGCGGCGGCTCGGATCGCTGGTCCTGCCGATAGCGGAGCGGCACCGCGTGCCCGCCGGCGAAGCGCTGGCCGTGGATCGCGAGCCGTTCGCCCGCGAGATAACGGAAACGCTCACGGCTCACCCAAATGTCACGCTTATTCGCGAGGAGGTCACGGTGCTGCCCGAAAGCCGGCCGCTGATCATTGCTACCGGGCCGCTCACCTCGGATGCCCTCGCCGCCGAGATCGCCAGACTGACAGGAGGCGACTCCCTCTCCTTCTACGACGCCGTCGCCCCGACGGTAACGTTCGACAGCCTGGACCTGTCCAAGATCTTCCGCGCCTCCCGACGGGGGAAGGGGGCAGGTTTAGGCGTGAGGGACTTGGCATTAGATATTAGTGAAGAAGAGGCTTCAGATGAGGCTAAAAATCCAAAATCCGAAGAAGAAGTCGTCGGCTGCGGGGGCGCGCCTTCAGAGAGCGCGGACTACCTGAACTGCCCCTTTGACAAGGAGGAGTACCTGGCCTTTTGGAAGGCGCTGACAGAGGCCGAGCTTGCGCCTATGCACGACTTCGAGCAGGGCGATACGCCACATAAGATGGTCTTTTTCGAGATGTGCGTGCCTATCGAAGAGCTGGCGCGTCGCGGCCCTCGTACGCTCTCCTTCGGCGCGATGAAGCCGATCGGACTGGTTGACCCGCGAACGGGTCGACGGCCCTGGGCGTGCGTGCAGCTTCGGCAGGAGAACAAAGAGGGCACGCTCTGGGGACTCGTCGGTTTCCAGACACGGCTGAAATGGGGCGAGCAGAAGCGCATCCTGAAGATGATCCCGGGGCTTGAGAACGCCGAATTCGTGCGCTACGGCGTTATGCACCGCAACACTTACGTCAACGCGCCGCGCCT
>JAYTEU010000653.1:0-9367 GCA_043734985.1 Chthonomonadaceae bacterium | reverse complement strand
GTCCGTGTTATGATGGCAGACCCAACCACCCGCCCCATAGTGCTGCGTGGCTATACTACGGCCTGTAAACGCTAGATCGGTAATCATCGCAAAAAGCGGGGCATAGCACTCTATCAGATTGGCGGCAGCAGCGGGCCAGTAGTTCATCTCGGTGTTGATATTGATAGTGTACTTGGAGCCCCATGGCGGCGAGAGACTGTCGTTCCATAGTCCCTGAAGCGTGGCAGGCTGCCCGCCCGCGCGCGAACAAGAGATGAGAAGATATCGGCCGAACTGGAAGTGGAGCGCGGCCAGGCTGGGATCTTTGCCGCGACCGAATGCCGCTACGCGCTGATCCGTGGGCAATCGCCGTGATTCTCGGTCTAACCCGTGATCGGTGGACGCCAGCTCGATTCCCACTCGCCGGTAGAGTTTCTGATAGTCTGCAATGTGCGCGGAACGCAGCCGCCTATAGGATTTCCCTGCGGCATTTTCGAAACGCCGCTCGGCACGGGCCAAAGCATTCGCGCTCAAATCCCGGAAGGTGTTGTGGTTCGTCGCCATGGAGAGGAGCAGGGTCACTTCCTGGGCATCCGTCACACGCAGCGCCCCATCCGAGTCCAGCTTGACCGTTCCTCCGCTGACGATGGCGCGCAGTGCAGCCGCGAATTCAACCGCGCCGGGAATGCCCTCCGAATCTCCGCCGTGGCCCTCAAGCGTTGCCTGAAGCGGCGGCTTTATACCTGCCTGCCGGTTCGCCGCCTTTCGGGATTCTGAAGCGGCGAGCGGATTGTGAGCGCTCTCCAGCACGGCTCGAAGTGAGATATTAGCGCGGCCGTTCGCACTTATATTGACGACGACGAGCTGGTCGGGAGCGCTCGCAAAGACTTCGCGCGTATACCGCACGCCGTTCAGCGTATAGGAGGTTCTGACGATCGCACTGTCAAGGTCGAGTTCGCGGCGGTATTCGGTCGAAACGTCGGACTCGACATGCTGGAAGATGCGGAGGCTGCCTAGCGCCTGGTAGGGTGCCTGGCGCAGCGGGCGGCTCATCAAGTGGGCGTTAACCAGTTCCTGCGCGCCTTTGTAGTCGCCCGCGAATATACGTTTCCGAATATCCGGCAGCGCGGCGAGAGCCTCCGGATTGGAGTAGTCATGCGGCGCTCCGGCCCAGAGCGTCCCTTCGTTGAGCTGCAATTGATCCTCGGCCACGCCTCCGAAAACCATCGCGCCCACTCTTCCGTTTCCGACAGGAAGCGCCTCCAGCCATACCTTCGCGGGGCGGTCGTACCAGAGCTTCTCGTCCCCCACGGGCGCAACGCTGCCTCGGACCGCGGCGTCTGCCATAGGGCTGTCCGTATTGGCATGGACAGATGAGGCTTCCGCGGACGACTCGCTCGCCGTCTCGCCGCCTGCCGCCAACGTGGCGGCTCCAATCGAGACGGAAATCGCTTTTACAGCACTCCTGCGCGTCACTTTCATGGGTTGCAGCTCCTCGTTTCGTACAAGAGACGGCGCGGTGTCTATCGCAGAAACAGAACGTATATGCCCAGCACTATTAATACGCCTGCGACGACGACGCCTTCGTTGCGCTCCAGCCAGTCGAGCTTCAGTCGCTGCAGGCCGTGCAGCGTAAGCCAAACAAAGCTGACCATAAGCGAGAGTGTTGTAACCGCCATCACTAAGCTCACGGCGCCGATGACCGGCCATGGAAACGACGCGGCGGCGATGTACACCGAAAGAAGGTCGAGACAGGGCGAAAGGGTCATGCCAAGCACCAGCGCCGCAATCGCGCCGGGCGTTGCGGCCGAATCCGCACGGTTCGGCGATTCGTCGTGCTGGTGGTGCCCCGGATGCTGGCAGCCGGACCGCCGCAGTCCGCGGACGAGGAAAAACAGGCCGAGGAGGATGAGCGCCGCGGATGCAGCCGCATGCTCGACAATCGGCGGTAGATGTCCCGCGAGCTCCTTGCCGGCACGCGCAACAATCAGTCCAAGAACGATCGTGACGGTCACGTGGCCCGCGCCCGCAAGCGCGGTGACTCCCAGCGTCGTTCGCATCGGCCACCGGTTCGCGCGCCCCACGACGGCGAAGGAGAGCCAGTGAGAAGGTATAAGCGCGTGGAGCAATGCGTTGGAGAACGCCAGCGCCAGGAGTACCATGGCGGAACGGTCGTTCAGCAACGGATTTCATTCCTTTCGGTCGCCCAATCGGGTCGAGGCTACTTAGAGTATACCGCCTGCGGACGTTTAGGATCAGCTTGAATAGGGATCGGCGGCATCGCGAAGCGCATCACCGACAAAATTGAAGGCAATTACGACGATAATGACCGGCAGCGCGGAGACGAGCAGCCAGGGGTAGTGCAGCACCACCGTGACGCGCTGCGCCTCCTCCAGCAGCACTCCCCAGCTCGTCATCGGGGGGCGAATGCCCAGGCCAAGGAAGCTTAGCGCAGTCTCGCCGAGGATCATTCCGGGAATAGAGAGCGTGGCGATGATGATAATGTGGCTGTACGCGGTCGGCATCAGGTGGCGCGTGAGGATATACCAGTGCCCGGCTCCGGCCGCGCGCGCCGCGAGAACATAGTCCGCCTCGCGCATCGCCAGTATCTTGCCGCGCACCTGCCGCGCCAGCCCGCCCCACCCCAGCAGCGAGAGGATGATCGTAATGCCGAAGTAGACCTGAATGCCCGACCAGGTCGGCGGAAGCGATGCGGCGAGGGCCATCCAGAGCGGTATCGCCGGAAAGGCCGATAGCAGTTCGATCAGCCGCTGAATTATGACGTCCAGCCACCCGCCGCGATACCCCGACAGCGTGCCGAGCAGCGACCCCAGCAGAATGCTGATAAACACGCCGACCAGCCCGACGGTCAGCGAAACACGGCCGCCGAACAGTATGCGAGACAATAGGTCGCGCCCCATGCGGTCCGTTCCGGCCATGTAGAACGGCCCGTTGGATCCGACCAGATGAACATTGCCTGGAACTACCCCAAAGAGCCGATAGCGGTCACCGCGATGAAAGAGCCTTACCGGGTACCGTTTCGACGAGTCCTCTGTAAAGAGCAGCTCCAGAGTCTCCGGATCGCGCGCAGCGTGGAGTCCGTAGACAAAGGGCCAGTGCAGGCCATCGGGCGCGGAGACATGGATCGTGGTCGGTGGGACGTAGCGCATCCGCATGTTGTCGGTCTGAGAGTCATAGGGCGCGAAAAACTCGGCCAGCAGCGCCACTAGATAGAAGACGATCAGAACCAACGCGCCTACTATTGCCAGCTTGCTCTTGCGGAAGCGCCGCCAAACCAACTGCCGGTAGCTAAGGCTTCCGAGATCGGGTCCCCGTACCTCGTCTACGTCGTCGAAATCTGCCACGGGTGTCGCGGCGGCGCGGTCACTCATGGCGTATCCTCGGATCGGCCCAGGCGAGCGCGATATCGGCCAGCAGGTTGCCTGCAATCAACAGTAGGCTCATAAACAGCAGAAGCGTTCCCGCGAGGTACATGTCCTGATCCTGGAGCGCCTGCAAGAGCAGCGGCCCGACGGTCGGCAGATTTGCAACGATGGATACGATGGTCGTTCCGGAAAGAATCTCCGGCAGGCTCATTCCCAGGATGCTGATCAGCGGGTTGATCGCGATTCGCGCCGCGTGCTTGATAACGACCGCCGATTCCTTCAGCCCCTTTGCCCGCGCGGTGCGTACAAACGGTTCGCCCAGGACATCAAGGAGGTTGCCCCGCATGATGCGCATCAGGCCCGCCGTGCCGTTGAGCGAGATCACGATAATCGGAACCCAGAGGTGCTCGATCAAGTCGCCCACCTTGGCGATCGACCATCCCGGCTGGGACTGGTAGTAGGGCGAGAACAGCCCGAAGAGCGGCACGCCAAACACTTTGTAGACGATCACGATGATCGCCAGCGCGATCAGAAATCCCGGCAGCGACATCCCCAGGAACGCGAGGAACGTCAGCAGGTTGTCGGACCACTGGTACTTGTGCGTGGCCGAGTAGATTCCAAGGGGTATCGCCGTAAGGTAGATGAAGATCAGCGATCCGACGGAGAGCAGCACCGTGAAGCCGAGCCGTTCCCAGATCAGCTCCTTTACTTCGCGCTCGTAGCGAAACGACTCGCCGAAGTCGCCGCGCACAAACCCGCTGATCCAATGGAGATAGCGCTGCGGCATGGGTTTGTCGAGGCCGTAGCGGTGCCGCAAGGCGTCTGCCTGCGCCATCGAGCTGCTGTCTCCATACTGCTGTTCCATCTGCGCGATCTTCTGATCGAGATAGTCCCCGGGAGGCAATTGTATGATAATGAACGCGATAATCGAAATCGCGATCAGGGTCGGGATAGCCAGCAGGATGCGCCGAAGGATGTAGGTGGACATATTATTCGCCGCCCGCCCCGGCGACTTTGGGGACGCCCCCCTGCCCCCCAACTTTGGGGGGTGAATGCGGGGGTGGCTGCCAGCCTTTCGGCGCGAAGAAGAACGTCTCGGGATAGCTGGTCGCTGGGCCGGCTGGCGCCCAGGGCCCCATGATCCTCGGCTCCAGCGGAACGTTGCGGAAGCTGTTCTTGACGATCACCAGAATGGGAGGATTGGCGGCGGTGCCGATGGAAAAGAGTCCCCGTTCGGTATGAAGCTGGACCGCTTTTTGCACGAGTTTGTGCGCCTTTTCGATGTCCTTCTCGTTCAGGATCTGCGCATAGATGTCCAGCAGCTCCTTCATCACGCCCTCCGGCGCTTCCCCTTTAGCCCCATTAGACTTGTACCACTTGCCTATCTGCCCGTGCCAGTACATATCGCCGGTCGGAAACACCCAGTCGGGATAGGTGAACAGGTCCATCTCGGATTCGCCGTGCATCGAAACCTCGTACTTGCCCAGTTTCTGCCTGAGTGTGTATTCCGCTGAGGGCCAGTTCTTGAGCAATACGTCTATGCCAAGCTTGTCCCAGCCCTGCTTTGCGATGAGCGCTTCGTCGGCTTCCGGCCCTGCCGCGTTCTGCGGAGGAACGTCGATCGTCAGCGCCACCCGCTTGCCGTCCTTGCGAAGGCGGAAACCTTCGCTGTCACGCTTCGAAAGGCCGATCTCGTCCAGCAGGCGGTTGGCGCGCGGCAGGTCGAACTCAGTGTAGGACTTCGCCCAGGCGTCGAAGATTCGCTTTCCCTCGGGAGTCTGGAAGTGCCACGCTTCCCGGCTGACAGTCGCCTGCTGTGGAATTGCAAGTCCGCGCCACGCCACGTCGTTACACTTTTCGCGGTCCACGGCGAGCGAAAGCGCGGCGCGAAACTTGAAGTTTCGGAGCAGTTCGCGCACGCCGGCATCCGGCGGAGACCAGTTGACCAGGAACGATGTTTCGCCTCCGCTCGCCTCGACCCATCTTATCACCCGGTAGTCGCCTCGCTCCCGGCCATCCGTGTAGAGGCCGATGTCCCGAAGCTCGACCAGCCTGAACTGCGCGTCGATCTCGCCCGAAAGCAGCTTAAGCACGCGGACCTGCGCGTCCGGCACATAGTTGCAGATCACGTTATCGATGTAGGGAAGCTGGCGGCCGAGCGTATCCACCATATAGTAGTAGGGATTGCGCTCGAAGATCATTTTGAAGCCGCCGTCCGCGATCTCCTTCAGTTTCCACGGCCACAGGGTCGGCCGGTTTTTGTTGAAGTGCGAAACGTTCTTCTTATCGAAGACGCTGTAATCCTTGTGGGCCGAGTTGAGATGCGGATCGAACTGCTTCAGGTAGTGCTTCGGCATATTGTAGTCGTCGGAGTTCCAGAAACCCGTCGCCATGTTCAGCGGCACAAACCAGTTCGCGCCCGCAAACTTCATGACGATCGTGTATTTGTCCGGCGTCTCGACGACCATGTCCTTGCCCTTAGTCAGGGACCAGACCGGCCGGGTCAGGCGCTGGTTCTTTTCCACCGTAAGCTGCGCCCAATAAGCGAAATCCTCCGACGTGAACTCGACGCCATCCGACCACTTGACCCCCTTTCGGAGGTGGACCGTCAACTGGGTTCCCTCTTTGTTGTACTCCCATCGCTCCGCGGTTCCCGGCTCCAGCCCCGAACAGTCGGACTTCCATCGCATCATTGGGGCGTACCCGGCGATCATCTTGTACATTCCCAGATCGGGATTGTCCACCATCATCTTCCAGGCGCCGCCATAGTAGCCCGGCTGTTCGTAGGCAGGCACCACCAGGGGCTTCTCCGGCAGCCGCTGCGCGAGCGGCGGCAGTTTGCCCGCGCGGACCAGCGCGCCAATCGCGGGCGATTCGCGCGCCTCCATCCCGCCCGCAAGGTCCGGCAGGGACGTGGGCGACGGCGGGTTCCCGCACCCGACCAGGCAGGCGAGCAGTCCGAAGGCCGAAAGGATAAGCCAAAATCTCATTGCCGTTGATCTCTCATCGACCCGCTGAACCTGAAGTCGCTTTAGTACCTGAGCCAGAGTCCGCGTCTGAGGTATACGGACTAACCGAATATTCGGAGAGCCAACTGCGATGAAAAACAGCATACACGGGCGTATGGACAACCGGAGGCGGCCCCACATTTCCATCCCGATCCTGCCAATGGAGTTTCTTGAGCGTTTCCATATTTATGTCCTGCGTATGCGATTCCAGGAATACGATAGGCTCTCCTAGAGGTGCAGAATAATAACGATCATCCTTCACATAATAGAGGTGAGTGAAGGTTGTTACACCTCTCATCGAACTAAGACGAAGTCGATCGCCAATCCAAAGACAGGTAACATTATCCAGCGAGTGCCAGATCATCGCGACTGTGATTCTTATGAAAAAAACTATGGTAATAATCGCAATTCGATTTATGTATTTGTTTTGATGCACCGTTCACCTCTTTGACCACGGTTACACCCCTTGAAGCGTCAATTCCCCGGCAAAATGGCAGGCTGCAAATACACCCGGCGCGATCTCTTCCAGCGGTGGCTCCTGCTGCGCGCAGATCGGCTGAGCGTAGCGGCAGCGCGGGTGAAAGCGGCAGCCGGAGGGCGGGTTGGCAGGTGACGGCACATCACCTCCGAGCCGTATGCGTTCGCGCTTTCGCTGGGCGCGCGGATCGGCGACGGGCACGGACGATAACAAGGCCTCGGTGTAAGGATGATGCGGTTTGAGGAAGAGGTCGCGCGTGACTCCCAACTCGACGATCTTGCCAAGGTACATAACCGCAACACGATCGCAGATATGCTCGACGACGCCGAGGCCGTGTGAAATGAAGACGTAGGAGAGGCCGTACTGCTCGCGGAGGTCGGCCATCAGGTTGAGCACCTGAGCCTGAACCGAGACATCGAGGGCGGATACCGGCTCGTCCGCCACGATCAAATCGGGACGCAATGCCAGCGCCCTGGCGATCCCGATCCGCTGCCGCTGCCCCCCGCTGAACGCGTGTGGGTAGCGCCGCCGGTCCTGGCCGCGCAGCCCGACGGCTTCAAGGAGCGCGACGACCCGATCTTCCAGTTCCGCGCCCCGGCATACGTGATTGACGCTCAGCGGCTCGGCAACGATGTCGCCGACCGTCATGCGCGAATTGAGCGAGGCCTGGGGATCCTGAAATACCATCTGCATGCGAGGGCGAACCTCCTTCAGATCGCGCGGATTGAGCGCCAGCAGATCGACAGGCTTTCCTCCGGAGTAGAGCGCGATATGGCCGCCGGTAGGCTCGATCAGCCTCAGCAGGCAGCGGCCCACCGTTGTCTTACCACAGCCGCTCTCGCCGACAATGCCGAGCGTCTCGCCGCGATGGACGGTAAAGCTTACTCCGTCGACCGCCTTCACCGAACCCACGGTTCGGGCGATCAGACCCCGGCGAATGGGGAAATACTTTTGCAGGTCCTTCACTTCGAGCAGCGGGCCGGATTGGCCAAGCGCGGCGGATTCCGAGGCGCGGCCGGACGCCCGTTTTGGCGGCGAATTTTCGACCGTTAGTGCGGCAATTTCGTCAGCCATTTCGCTCCGCCTCCCGCGCCCAGCAGCGCGCCAGATGGCCCGGTGACGATTCGGTGAGAGTGGGCGGCTCGATACACGCCGCAAACCGCTCCGTGCATCGCGGACGAAATGCGCAGCCTCTCGGCATAGCGAGCGGATTGGGAACCGTTCCGGGGATGGAGTACAGCCGCTCCTGCGAGGGCTGTCCTAGAACCGGCGCAGCCCGAAGGAGGCCGCGAGTGTAGGGGTGTTGTGGCTCGTAAAATACCTGATCGGCCGTCCCGCGCTCGACGACTTTGCCGGCATACATCACGACGACCTCCTCCGCGAGGTCCGCGACAACTCCCAGATCGTGGCTGACGATGAGTATCGCCATGCCCATCTCTTCCTGAAGGCCGCGCATCAGGTCCAGGATCTGCGCCTGCACGGTAACGTCGAGCGCGGTGGTCGGCTCGTCCGCAATCAGCAGGCGCGGGCTGCATACAAGGGCCATTGCGATCATGGCGCGCTGCCGCATTCCGCCGGACAACTGGTGCGGATACTCATCGACACGCTGGCGAGGGTCCGGAATGCCGACCTTCTGGAGCATCTCGATCGCGCGGTTCCGCGCCTCTTTTGCCCCGGCCTCTTCGTGGAGCCGAACCATCTCGCCGATCTGCTGCCCGATAGTGTAGACCGGGTTCAGCGAGCTCATCGGCTCCTGAAAGATCATCGCGATCTCCGCGCCTCGGATCGAGCGTATCGCATCCCCTTTCGGCGGAAGGGCCGCGATATCGACGACCTCCGCCGCGCCGCCCTTCCCTTCGTCGCGATGATAGAGAATGTGCCCAGCTTGAATTCGCCCGGGAGGAGGCACCAACTGGAGAAGGGAGAGACCCGTCATGCTCTTTCCGCACCCGCTCTCGCCCACCAGACCCACGGTGCCCGCGCGTGGAATGGAGAAGCTCACGTCATGCACCGCATTGATGACGCCCTCCTCAAGCGGAAAGCTGATATGGAGGTTCTGAATCTCTATGAGAGGCAGCTTGTCGGACGGCATCGGCTCGCTTTCCGTGCTCGGTCGTTGAACACTCGCCTACTGCTTCTCGATAAGTGCGACCGACTCCTTCATTGCGCGACCGCTCAAGGATACAAGCAGAGCCGAAGCTCCTATCGCCTCAGAATCGATGGATGCCGAATCACGCCAGAGACTGCAAGTATTCGACCACATGCTTAGCCGCGTCTCCGCCTGCGATGGCATGTCGGAGGAGCGGAATACCATGTGGGCCGGGATAGTTTACCGTGGGAGAATGCGCCTCGACGTGCGCGGCCGCGATCCTGACTTTCTCGTTCATATTCGCTCCCTCTTCGCAGGCTGCAAGATATTAACGGCGCCCGCCGACAAGATCGCAGGAATCCCGCACCGCTTCCGGAATTGGCTGGGCCGCTGAGGCTCCGCGCCTCGGCGGTTTCGGCCGCCGTGG
>JAYTEU010000652.1:0-1664 GCA_043734985.1 Chthonomonadaceae bacterium | reverse complement strand
GAAGTACTCTCGCCATATTGTCGAGATGATCCGTTCCACGAATTCTCGCGTTCTCGTTGCCGAAAGCATTGAAACCGGCGCCCTCATCGCATACATTACGGGCGAGCTCCAGGCCAGACCGCCTATCGCCCTGCCCGGACTGTACGGGTTCGTATCCGAGATTTGTGTGGAGCAGACCTGGCGCGGCCAGGGAATCGGCCGCGCTCTGTATCGGGAACTGCGAGCCTGGTTCGTCACCCGTAAGGCAATTGCCGTCGAGTTGTATATTTCCGAGTCCAATCCCTCCGCGCTCGCCTTTTGGGACGAAATGGGCCTGAAGCCCTTTCTAAAACTACTGCACGAAGATTTGTAGTCTCCGTTTTGCCGCTCCGCGTGGTACGATATAGCGTTATTATACGCACGTTCTATCACTGCGCAACAAGGAAATCCCTCAAATAATGAAGGTTGGAATCATTGGTCTGCCTCAAACGGGCAAGACAAGCCTCTATAACGCGTTGACGCGCGGGCAGGTCGAACTGAATCGATTTGGCGGCGGGGAGGTGTCTGTCGGCGTCATCTCGGTGCCGGACAGCCGCTTCGACTACGCGGTACGCATGTGCACGCCAAAGAAGGTGACGCCCGCCTCGATCGAATTTACCGAGGGCGGAGCCCGAATCGAGCGCAGCGAAGGTCACGGGCGCGGTGATAAGTATGGCGCCGATTTCTTTGCGGCTGTCCGCAACATGGACGCGCTGATACTGGTAGTGCGAGCGTTCGAGGACAGCGCGGTCCCAGCGCCGGAGGGGGGCCTGAATCCCCGTCGCGAGGCCGAGAAAATCCTTGAAGAGCTTCTATTGGCCGACCTAACCGTGATCGAATCCCGCCTGGAAAAGCTTGAGAAGGCGCGGCTGCAGAAACGGCAGACCAATGCCGAGGCTTCCGAGCAGCAAGTACTGGACAAAATAAAGGCCCACCTGGAGAACATGGAGCCGGTGCGCACACTTGAGATGACCGAAGACGAGGCGCGCGCGGTCCGCAGCTACGCCTTTGTGTCCCAGAAGCCTATGATCGTCGTCGCGAACTTAGGTGAGGGCGATGTCGGGGCCGAGCCGGCTGCAATCCTCGCGGGGCTGCCGGAATATGCAGCTGACCAGCAGGCGCCGTTCGTAACGCTATGCGCCAAAATCGAAATGGATGTCGCGCAGATGGAGCCGGAGGAGGAGCGGGAGTTTCTTGAGGCCATGGGCATCCCCGAAGCGGCCCGCGATCGGCTAATCCGCGCCGCATACGCTGCCCTGGGACTCATATGTTTCTTCACGGTCGGCGAGGACGAGGTGCGCGCCTGGACTATTCGCCAGGGCTCGAATGCAGTCACCGCGGCAGGCGCGATCCATAGCGATCTCGCGCGAGGTTTCATTCGCGCCGAGTTGGTGGCTTTCGAGGAGTTCCAGGAGGCTGGCGGCTGTTGGGATGAGGCACGCGCTGCCGGTAAAATGCGGCTCGAAGGCAAGGAGTACATCGTCAAGGATGGCGATATCCTTCACGTGCGCCACAAGACCTAGGCCGTTTCACATGCTGTACGCTCCTTGACAATTCCGCGACGAATTTGCCATACTAGTGAGCGTTTTGCCGACGTGGCTCAGTGGCAGAGCAGCTGTTTCGTAAACAGCAGGTCATCGGTTCGA
>JAYTEU010000651.1:0-3299 GCA_043734985.1 Chthonomonadaceae bacterium | reverse complement strand
CTGCTGCCGAGGCCATACGCAGCCGCGAGGCGGATCGCCCGGTCCTCGTCGGTGAGGGCTTTGATCAGCGCGGGGGCATACGCATCGGGCGCGAGCTTGATCCGCCCCAGAACCTCCACCGCCGCAAGTCGAATCGGAATGCGCTTATCGCTCGTCAGCCGCACCACCGTGGCGACGCTCGCCTGGTCCACGGGCGCATACGACTCCATGGCAGCAGCGGCCCAGCGGCGGACCTGTGGATCGTCGCTCTGAAGGGCATCCACGAAGCCGGAGTGATAGGGGGAGTCGGCGGTTTGAAGCGCCTTCAAAGCGCGGTAGGCTGCGGTGCGCACCGAGGCGTCCTTGTCCGCGAGGGCGGAGAAGAGCGAATTCAGGGCGCTGGAGGGAGTGGGTCCGATCCGTTCCAGGGCAAGCGCGGCCGCGGCACGGACTTCGGCGCGCGGGTCCTTGAGCAGCGCGGCCACCTGGGGGCCGAATGAGATGGCGGACAGCCCGCCTGCGCCCAGGGAGTTGGCGGCTGCAGCCCGCACGTCGAAGCCCGGGTCGCGGAGCGCGCCGATAAGGGGCGGCGCGACTGTGGCGGTCTCCAGTCCGATGTGGCCCAGCACCCGCGCCGCGGCGGCGCGAACCTCGGCACGGGGATGCGCCAGCAGGGCGATGAGGCTCGCGGCTGCCTGACGCGAGGCCTCGGAGCCCGCCTTCGGAGGCGACTCTTCGATGCGGCCCGCTGCCCAGGTCTGAAGGCCGCCGTCGTCGCAGGAGATAAGCTCGATCAGCACCGGCCCAGTCAGGGCGCCGGAGGGCGTGACGCTCTTGAGCGCGTAACCCGCCGAGGTGCGCACCGGAGCCTCGGTATCCTTGAGGGCGATCAGCAGATCCGGTACGTACGCCTTTGCGGACGACCCGAAGTGCGCCAGCAGCTCGGCTGCGGCGGCCCGCACGACGGCCCGCTTATCGGAAAGAAGCGCAGCCGCCTCGGAGGGCTTTACAACGGTCGGCCCCGCAGTCCCAAGCACCTGGACCGCCGCGGTACGCACGTCCGAATCGGCGTCTCCCAGCAGCTTCAGAAGCGTATCGGTCGCGTTTCGCGACAGATCGGGGAGACCGCCCAGTGCCTGGATAGCGGCGGACCTGGCGATGGGATTGGCGTCCTGGAGAAGCGCGGTAGCCCGCGTTACGATGGCCTGCGCGAACTTGGGGTCCGCATTGGCGACCTTGCCGAGCGCGGTGACGGCGGACCCGCGAACGTCCGGCTCCTGGTCGATGAGCGCCGCGAAGAGCGCGGGCAGAACCGCGTCGGTAACGGGAGTGAGCTCGCCCAGCGCGTCCGTCGCGGCTTCGCGGACGTCGGTACGGGCCTCCTTCAGCAGAGCCGCGATCTTCGGGATGTGCGCCCCGACAGGCGCTCCCAGCTTGCCCAGCGCGGAGACGGCGGCGGATCTGACCTCTGTGTCGGTGTCCTTGAGCGCCTCGATAATATCGGGCGCCGCCGAAGCCGCGCCCGAGCCTGCCTCGCCCAGCGCATAGACGGCGTCGTAGCGCACCTTTTCGTCCGGTGATTTCAAGTCATGAACGTATTTTGCAATCTCCGCCGCATCGGTCCTTTGCGCGGCATCGGTCCGCGCCGCCTGGCGCGCGAGTCCCGGCGAACCGGCGAACACGGCGATGCCGAGCGCTAGCGGAATTACGAATCTCTGCGATACGTTCATGAATGTCTCCGAATAACTGCGAACCGTCAAACCCACAATTCACGGAAATCGGGATGCCGCTGGTCAGGTTGGGGCTCATTCGACAGGGTTGGACGCACCCTCGCCTTATGTCGAAATTAATAGAATCAATATTTGCATCTTGGGTTTAACGCCCAGACCCATACATTTGAGCGTGTGGGCGATTGGTACCACGACATTCTTCCTGGAATTAGTTGGGTATTCGCCCCGTTGTCTTCGGTTTCCTCGTTACCCTCGTTTCCCCCTTAAAGATGGCGCTATAGATATGGAAGCACTCGTTGGCTGGATACAACCTCTAGCAAAATTCGAAAACCCTCTTGCGCGCACCGCCAGTTTGTGGTACTATTGCAGTGGCAGGTTTGCGCGGGAACTACCGTAGGCTACCCTTACGGGCGGCAGCCGCATCGCGGCGGGATCCCACGGCCCGGGGCCTGCTTATTGTTGACTATTAATTTCCCCATCCGGTAAACAACTCACCGCGTTTCCGAGCCTCATCCGCTTGTTCCGGCACAAGAAATATTCCATTTTGCCACACCTGATCGTCATGACAATAAGCGCAGGGTCGCAGTAAACGCGCGTATCCATCCTCAACCAGTCCCCATTCCGATGGCTCTAAGGCGAAAAAGTAGCTACTGGCTACGACATCGGCAATTTGCAGACCTCTTCGTTTGCCTGGCTTGTACGTCGCTGTCTGGTTAGCGCGGAGAATACCGGATGCTGCGGGCACGAAAAATGGGCTATTCTCGTCGGCCAGTTCTTCGACAAATCGGCGCTGCTCCTCGGCCCTGAAATTGTGCCCACCTGAAAAGACGATTTCCAGTGAACCATCACCTTCGTCGTCCGGACACATCCAATCGCGGCAGCACAGGCAGGCCCGTTCCAGCAGGAGCCGCGCAGCATAAGGATAAAAGCGCGGATACTTCAATCCCTCCAAAGTGATATTGTGTTTCCAACCAGAATCGCAATCGTTTTAACGCGGGACTGCGCAATGCGGTGGGCATAGTATTTGCGCTGCTCATGTTTCAAATCGCGAAAATGAAGATGCTGCTTGGATGGGATAAGCTGATCCGGTTTGCGCCCCAAATTGATTCGGTCTCGTACCTCATCCAATAGTTCAAGTTGCTGCAACTCTTCGGTTCGACGAAATATCGCGCCTCCCATCACGAACCAACGGGACGTGCCCGGCTTATCCGTTCCGCCTTCCTGCCCCGATTCATCGATGTGAATCACAAATGTTGCGCTGCTTGCCATCGGCTTTTCCGCCTTTCGCCACCGTTACCGGGCATCTACTTCGGCGTACTCCGCGACACCGTCGTTATCTTTATCTTCTTCGTCAAAATCAGCAGAAGTCAGCGACCGTCCCCTAGATTTACTTTATGGTTGACTTCCGCTCACGCGCTCAGATCACTTCCAGGCCGTCACGATCGGGCAGGACCGGGAACACGCCGTGCGGTTCGGTCTGGTACCAGAAGACGGTCGAGGCGATATCGTCCTGGAGCGGCAGGTAGCGCCCGCCGGTCCGCCAGCCCAGGGCTTGTATCGTTACCTTCAGATCCTCCTCGAACCGGATGG
>JAYTEU010000650.1:0-6118 GCA_043734985.1 Chthonomonadaceae bacterium | reverse complement strand
CAGCTCACCTACCTTACCGACGCCATGAAGGCGCTGCTGCCCTGGGACGAGGCCGAAGAGATAACGTTTGAATGCGAGCCGGGCACGCTTACCGACCATAAGTTGCGGGTGATCAAGGACATCGGCGTGACGCGGCTGAGCCTCGGTGTAGAGCACTTCGAGGAGCGTATCCTGAAGCTCAACGGTCGCGCGCACGGCGCCGCCGAGATCGACCGCGCCTACGGTTTCGCGCGGTCCGTCGGCTTTCCGCAGATCAATATCGACCTGATCTCCGGGATGATGGGGGACACGACCGAGGATTGGCAGCGGACCATCGAAAAGACACTGTCGCTCCAGCCGGACAGCGTGACGATCTACCAGATGGAGATTCCGTACAATACGACTATCTTCCAGGAAATGAAGGCGCAGGGCCAGGAGGTTGCGCCCGTCGCAGACTGGGGTACGAAGCGTGACTGGGTGCGCATGGCGTTCGAACAGCTCGAAGCCGACGGCTATACGATAACCAGCGCATACACCGCGGTAAAAGATCCCGCAGTCTCGACCTTTGTCTATCGCGATCAGCTTTGGACCGGCGCGGACCTTATTGGGCTGGGAGTTGCCTCCTTTTCGCACATCGGGGGCACCCATTTCCAGAACGAGCACAACTTCGAGCCTTATATCACCCGGCTCAATCAGGGCGAGCTCCCGATCCATCGCGCGCTGACCCCGAACCAAGAAGAGAATATGATCCGCGAGCTGATCCTACAATGGAAACTCGGCCACGTCGATCCTGCCTACTTCCAGCGCAAATTCTCCGTCGACATCGCCGCACGATTTGCGGGCGCATGGGACAAGATGCGCGATTGGGGTTTCCTTGCCGAATCTGATGGTGAACTGCGTCTCAACCGGGACGGCCTGCTTCAAGCGGACCGGTTGGTCCACGAGTTCTTCCTCCCGGAGCACCGAGACGCGCGCTACGCATAGGATGCGAATTGGGCAGTAGGCAATCGGCGGTCGGCAGTGGGGAAATGCCCCTCCGAGTCCGACCGGCTTCCGAAATAGTTTCTGCCCGACTGCCTACTGCCGATTGCCGACTGCCCAACAAGGATTTGCCCGCTAATGGATGGCGAACTGAACCTGCTATTCCCGCTGGACCGGTTTTACGAGCGCGATGGATTTCCGCTTCCCGCGGTCAGGCAAGTCCGTGGAAACGAAGTACCGCAGCCGTACGGCTCGCTGCTCGTTGGGGATCATGACATGACCCCGACGCTCGAAGCATTCTACGGCGATACAATCGAGATTCGCGTGATCGAGCGCAAGGTCGAGCAGGATTCGCTGGCAAGGATCGTCGTGCTTCTGCTCGAAGGCAGCGGCAAGCCGGTTGAATTCGGCGCTATCATCATTCACCTGGAACACTTTCCGCAGGAAGCGCGCGACCGCATTTTGGAAGGCCATATTCCGCTGGGAACGATCCTGGCGACTTACCATGTGAACCACGTAAGCTGCCCTAGGGCCTTTATCCAGGTAGCCTCGGATGCGATGATGCAGGAGGCGCTCTGCCTCAACGGCCCGCAGAACCTCTACGGCAGGCGCAACGTACTGCTGACGCCTCAGAACGAGGTTCTTGCGGACATAATCGAGGTTCTGCCTCCGTAATGCAGCGCCGCCAAGGCTGTGCGCACCAAAAAGCGATTTACTCCCCCCTCTCCACACGCGAGCGGGTAGGCGGTACCCCATGGGTGCGCGTGCCCTTTGAGCGAGCGGAATTGCGGGGCGAGGGGGCTACCCGCTTGCGGGTGGTGGGGGTGAGCTAGTGCGGATAATCCAGTTGACGGCGGGAACCGGCAGCTTCTATTGTGGTACTTGCATTCGCGACAACGCCATGGTGATGGAGCTTCGTAACCTTGGCCACGACGCGGTGATGATCCCGCTCTATCTGCCGCTGATACTGGACGAGGCATCCGGTGCGGAAGGTGCGCCACTATTCTACGGCGGCGTTAACGTCTACCTCCAGGAGAAGTTCCCGCTCTTCCGAAAAACTCCCCGCTGGGTGGATCGCATCCTGGATTCGCCGGGCATGCTGAACATGGCGGCAAGCAAGGCCGGAATGACCAGCGCGAGCCAGCTCGGCGAACTGACCGTCTCAACACTTCGCGGCGAAGATGGGCGGCAGGCCAAGGAACTGGATCGGCTTGTGGAGTGGCTTGCCGCGGAGGGGCGCGCGGACGTCATCTGTCTCTCCAACATCCTTCTGATCGGGCTGGCGAAACGAATCAAGGCGGAGACGGGCGCCGCCGTGGTGTGTACGCTTCAGGGCGAGGACACGTTTCTGGACAGCCTTCCCGAGCGGGACCGGCAAGCGGCCTGGGATGTGATCGCGGAGCGAGCCGCGGATGTGGACGCATTCATTGCGGTCAGCCACTACCATGCCGGCCTTATGACGGAACGCGCGCGCCTTCCCGCCGACCGCGTCTACGTAGTTCACAATGGTATCAGTCTCGAAGGGTACGACGCCGACGCGCCGAACCGACGAAACGGCCCGCCTGCTCTTGGTTACCTCGCGCGAATGTACCGGCCCAAGGGTCTCGAAACGCTGGTGGAAGCCTACATCGTCCTGCGCGATCGAAATAAGATCAAAGACCTAAAACTGCGGGTCGCTGGCAGTCAGACAGAGGCGGATAGACCGTTCGTCACTCAAATACGGGAGCGCATCGCTTCGAAAGGGCTGGAGCGAGACGTCGAATTCCTGCCGAACGTGGACCGCGCCGAAAAGATCGCCTTCCTGCAGAGCCTGTCCGTGTTTTCCGTGCCCGCGACCTACGGCGAATCGTTTGGGCTGTATGTAATCGAGGCGATGGCAGCCGGCGTGCCCGTGGTGCAGCCGCGCAGCGCCGCGTTCCCGGAACTGATCGAAGCGACAGGCGGAGGCATTCTTTGCGAGCCGGACGATCCCCAGGCGCTCGCGTCTGCCATAGAAGAGCTCCTGCTGGACCCGGAGCGGGCGCGTAGATTAGGCGAGCAAGGGCGGAGCGCGGTCTTTGCAAGTTTCAGCGTCGAGAGCATGACGGCGGGAATTCTACAAATTATCGAACGTGTTACGGCGGGAAAGAGGACGGATGGAGTACGAGTTTAAGCGGGTGCATCGAGTAGAGTTCGCGGATACCGATATGGCAGGCATCGTCCACTTTGCCAACTTCTTTCGCTATATGGAGGAGACGGAACACGCCTTCTTTCGGTCCCTCGGTTTCTCCATCCACACCCGAATCGGCGACCTCATGGTCGGCTGGCCGAGGGTGCGCGCCGTGTGCGACTATAAGAGCCCGCTCCGCTTCGAGGACGAATTTGAGATTCACCTCAGCGTGCGGGAGAAGAAGAACCGCTCTCTCACCTACGACTTTGTGTTTCGTAAGCTGGAAGGCAGGGAGGTCGCAACGGGGTCGATAACGGCCGTTTGTGTCACCATGGATGAGCAGACCGGCAAGATGAAAGCCATCGCAATTCCGGACGCGGTCGCTCAGAAGATCGAGGCAGCGCCAGCCGCAGCGTCTGGACCCGCGCTTGAATCGGAGTCGCCGTGATCGGGGCGCGCTCAGGTGCGGATCGCACTGCAGCAGCAGGATTTCCGGACCGCGCTGAAATCGAGGCCAGACAATTGGCGTCGATTCGCGCACTGATTTCGGCGCTAATTCCACACAATCGCTACTATACGCACAAGCTGAACGAAGCCGGGCTTTCACCGGACCTCTCCTCGCTAAATGACTTTACTGCCGCGATGCCTTTTACCACCAAACAGGAGCTTAGCGAGGACCATCGCCTGAATCCCCCCTTCGGCAGCAATTTGACCTATCCACTGGAGCGATATACTCGGTTCAGCCAGACCAGCGGCACGTCGGGCATTCCGCTGCGCTGGCTGGACACGACCGAGAGCTGGGGCTGGATGGTCGGTAACTGGGTGGAGGTGCTGCGCGCGTCCGGTGTCGGCCCTCAGGATCGAATCTTCTTCGCCTTCTCGTTCGGTCCCTTCCTGGGCTTCTGGACCGCGTTTGAAGCGGGAGTGCGGCAGGGTTGTCTCTGTCTCCCTGGCGGTGGGATGAGCAGCGCTGCGCGCATTCAGTCCATCCTCGTCAACGATGTCACCGTATTGTGCTGCACGCCGACCTACGCGATCCGACTTGGCGAAGTCGCCCAGGCCGAGGGCATCTGCCTTGCGGAGTCCAAAGTGAAGACGATCCTGGTCGCGGGCGAGCCTGGCGCGGGCATTCCGGCGACACGCGCCCGAATCGAGCGTCTATGGCGGGGCGCCCGCCTCTGGGACCACCACGGCATGACCGAGGTCGGCCCCGTCACGTTCGAATGCCCCGTACGTCGCGGCGTACTGCACGTTATCGAATCTGCCTTCATTCCGGAGGTTATAGATCCCGAAACCGGAGCCACAGTAGGGCCGGGTGAGCGCGGCGAGTTGGTACTGACCAACCTGGGTCGGATAGGATCTCCCCTTCTTCGTTATAGGACCGGCGACCTAGTGCAGCGCGCGAATGCATCCCAATGCGCCTGCGGCCGTTACGATCTTGCTGTGGAGGGCGGAATCCTCGGCCGTACCGATGACATGGTCATCATTCGCGGCGTCAACGTCTACGCATCCGCCGTGGAGCAGATCGTTCGGGGATTCGACCAGATCGCGGAGTACCGGGTCGAGATTTCGATAGAGCAGGCTCTCCCGGAAATTGCGTTGTTGGTGGAAACCGTTCCAGACTGCGCCAATGCCGGTTCGGTTGTTCACGATGTCGAGGCGGCGATGCGGACGGCCCTCAACCTTCGAGTGCCCGTCGCTCTTGCGCCTCCTGGCTCACTACCACGCTTCGAGCTCAAGGCGAAGCGGTGGGTGCGGATGGGAAACGGGCCTCAACCCAAAGGATAATCAATTTGCTACTGGAACTGAGTCACGTTGCCAAGAGCTACGAGGCCAACGCGGACGCTCCTGCCACTCCCGTGCTGCGGAATGTGGACCTGACGCTGGATGCCGGTGAGTCGCTCGCAATCGTCGGGCCATCGGGCTCCGGGAAGAGCACGCTGCTCAATATTATCGGCACGCTGGATCGCGCGAGCAGCGGGCAGGTGCTGCTGGATGGCAAAGACCTCGCGACACTAAGTGACAACGAACTCGCGACGATTCGCAGCCGAGACATAGGGCTGGTTTTTCAACTGCACCACCTACTGCCGCAATGCACCGTACTGGAGAACGTGCTTATACCGACACTGGCGGGCGGGAAGGGCAGAGACCAGGAGAAAGCCCACGCGCGCGCGCTTCGGCTGCTGGCGCGGGTAGGGCTCTCGGACCGCCTTGGCCACCGACCCGGCCAGCTCTCCGGAGGGGAGCGCCAGCGGGTGGCGGTGGCGCGCGCCCTCATCAATGAGCCGAAACTGCTGTTGGCCGACGAGCCTACCGGAGCGCTGGATCGCGTCGCCGCGGATAACCTGGCGGACCTATTCGTAGAGATCAATCGCGAAGAGGGCGTGGCGCTTCTGGTAAGCACGCACGCGCTCAGCCTGGCCGCGCGGATGTCACGAGTGTTCGAGTTGTGCGACGGCTCACTGCGCCAATCGGATGCAGCGCGATGAATCGCGTGATGCTGGCATTTCGCAGTCTTCGCTTCTATTGGCGCGCGCACATGGGCGTTCTGCTAGGCGCGACTTTGGCGACCGCTATCCTGGTGGGTGCGCTCGCGGTAGGCGATTCGGTTCGCGAGAGCCTCCGCCAACTCGCGTTGTCCCGGCTCGGGAGCGTTCAATTTGTACTGAACAGTCAGAGTCGCTTCTTTCGCACTGCGCTGGCCGACTCGATCTCCACGGTCGTGTCCGCGCGCGTCGCGCCCGTGATCCTGCTTCGCGGAACGGCCGCAAACGGAGACTACCGCGCTGGGCGCATACAGGTACTCGGTGTCGATACTCGCTTCTGGTCACTCGGCCCATCCCTGCACCCTGCCCCCAATACCCTCCCGGCTACCCAGGAGTCTGTCGTCCTCAACGATCGGCTGGCCGGTGTATTGGGTGTCAAAGTAGGCGAAGAGGTGCTGCTGCGAGTGGATAAGCCGAGCCTGCTCTCGCGGGATGCACCGCTCTCTACCGTGACCGATTCCGC
>JAYTEU010000649.1:0-10910 GCA_043734985.1 Chthonomonadaceae bacterium | reverse complement strand
GTTCGGCCGCCGCTATTACTGAATTTCGCGGGGGCCGCTTCTATTAATATACCCGGTTCAGATCGGCCGGAGTGCGGCCCCCAACCCTCCAAGTCTGGGGAGGCCGCCCCCAACCCCCAACTTTGGGGGAGTTATGGTACGCAGCTGCCACTTCCCCCAGAATTGGGGGCCAGGGGGCGAATGCACGAGTTAGTCGTCGCCGAGTGGAAAGAGTTTGCCCGCTTTGTCGTTGACGACCACATCGAAGATCGCGAATAGGGATTCCGGATTGGGAACCAGTCCCGCGTGATTGGTGACCAGAAGCGTGCCCTCTTTGTCGTTGAACGCGATGTTGGCCGGATTCGCCCATGGCAATGGATTCACCGAACCGTGCGGATTTCGTGCGGGACCGGAGAGTTTCCTGCGCTCGGTGCCGTCTGGTGCGAGAATGGAGATATTGCTGACACCTGCCAGGGCCACATAGAGGTCGCCGGATTTGCCGAATGCTATACCGTCCGGCCCGGCGCCCGTGTCGGCGTTGTTGTAAGCATGGAACACCTTCAGGTCCGCAAGGGTCGGGTGATTGACCAGGGGCAGCGTATAGACCGCGCCGGCGCCGGCACCGTTGAAGGTCACCGTGAAATAGAGATTGTCGCTCTTTTTGTCGACGCGCACGCCATTCGGGCCGAAGGGTCCGTCAATGGCCGCGTTCTGGAACCAGACCTGTGGTGCGCCGCCGCCTGGTGGAACGCGCCAGATGGTCGCCTGGAACGAGTCGGTCACATACAGGTAACCCTTTTTGTCGAACGCAAGGTCGTTCAGCAGTACCGGCGCGGGCGGATTGAAGGCGGATTGATAGACCGGGAAGAACGGAGCGGCGTAGGTAGTCTGAATGCCCGTTTCCAGATCGATTCGCAGTACGCCCTGGCCCTCGTCGAGCACGTAGAGATCGTCGTCCTCGCCGAAAGCGATGCAGGAGATGGCATTCAGCGGACCCTGCTGTCCTTGAATGGTGATGGTATCCTCGAGCGCGCCGGTCTCAATGTCGTATGCGTTTATCTGCGAGGGAGCAAAATTTCCCGGCACGCCGAATGCCGCAGGTCCGGACACATAGACGAGACCTTCGTGAACGGCGATTCCCTCCGGGTATCCGGGCACTGCCGGAATAGCGGTAAGTACCTTCGAGTCGCCGAGGGGCCGCTTGCCGTCGGCGAGAACGGACGGCGCGCCAACAATGGCCGCACATACAAACAGAAAGGCGCAAGCTAAAGCTGTCTTTGCTTTCATCGATACCTCCGTAATTTGGGCCGAGTTAAGTCGATCGTTCCTCTTCGACCCTTACACGCATTATCACCGACATGAGTAGACGCCAGCGTGGACGAGAGTCGTCGATTTCCGTGGACGGCGAATAATTTACAGCTAACGGCCGGCTGAAGGTAGTATAGAAGTAGATCGGTTTCAGAGAGGAGACTACTATGAGCACTACCCCCTATCGCCACGTGATTATCGGTACGGGCCGCGCCCGAGGCACGGAAGGCGCAACCGGATTCGGCATGGCGCACAGCCATTACCAGAGCTTTAAGTCCGGCGGGCGCACCGCGCTTGCCGCAATAGCCGACATCGACGACGGTCATGCCCGCGCTTTTCTGGCCGACTATGGCGAGAATGTACCCATATACAACGACTACAACGAACTGCTTCGAAATGAGAAGCCCGACATCGTCAGCATTACCGTATGGCCACACCTGCACGCCGAAATGACGATCGCCGCCTGCGAGGCGGGCGTCCTCGCCGTTCACTGCGAGAAACCGATGGCGATGACGTGGGCGGAGGCGCAGAGCATGAAAGCGGCGGCGCACGCCAACGGCACGATCTTGACCTTTAACCATCAGCGCCGGTTTCTGGAGCCGATTCAAATAGCCGCCCGGATGATTCGCGACGGCGAGCTCGGAGATCTGCAGCGCATAGAAGCGCAGTGCAACGACCTGTACGACACAGGGACGCACTGGCTGGATATGATGCAGTACTTGAATCAGGATACGCCCATTGAGTGGGTTCTGGGGCAGATCGACAACCGCGACGAGAAGCGTATTTTTGGAGCGCTTGCCGAGGATCAGGCGATCTGTCACTACAAATGGACCAACGGCGTACGCGGCCTGATGGTTACCGGATACGAAGCGAAGTGGGACTGCGCCTTTCGCGTGACCGGCTCAACCGGAATGCTGGAGATCCTGTACAGTCGCCCGTCCCTGCGCGTGCGCCTGCAGGGCGACTCGGACTGGCGCGCAATCGAAACCAAGGAAGGACTCCACGACGACGTGTCGATCGATCGCGCCTGCGCGGACCTCGTCCGCGCTCTGGACGAGCCCGGCTATCGGCCGATGCTCTCCGTAGATAATGCGATCCGGCATACGGAGCTGATCTTCGCCATCTACGCCAGCAGCCTGAATCGGGGGCGCGTCACCCTGCCGCTGACCTACGAAGGCAACGCCTTTCTGGATATGGTGGCGCAGGGCGCAATCGGGCCGGGGGCGGCGGTGCAATAACTGAGAGACCTATTATCGTCACGACGGGTAAACCCTTCGCTGTTGGCTGCTTCGCAGCGTCCGCCCTTCGGGCGGGATGCGCATCGTGCCCGAAGGGCACACCGCCGCAGGCGCTATAGCGAAGGGTTTACCCGTCGCACCCGTCGCACCACCGCGCGCCATAATGTACTACCTGTCACCCCCACTCACACAGCCCCTCGATGTACGCGGCGGAGCCGTCGCGGAGCCAGCCGTCTAGCTGGGCCTGCTCTTTTAGCTGCTGACCGCGCCGTCGGGAGACGGCTACGAAGCCGGTTCCGATGTGCGGCAGGATGGTCATGTCTCCCCAGAGCTTTTCGAACTGGGTTACCGGGAAGACGTCTTCGTGGCCGTGGCCCCATCGGCGCTTGACCTCCTTGATCGTCACGTACGTGGGCATGTGGGCGGCGAGGGCGCGAATGCCTGCCGTGACCTTCGCTTCGTCACGTAGTGTCGCGCGGGTGAGGCCGAAGGAGCACAGCAGGCGGTCGATGTGTATCCAGGTGGTCATCGTGTTGTAGTAGGTGAGGGCGAATTCGGCCTCCTCGCGCGGCATTGCCAGCCCCTCGACCAGGCGAAGGCGGCCGTTGACGCGCGCCAGTCCCCCGCCCCGATCCTCCAGGCGACGCGGGATCACCTCCACGCTGAGCGTTTTGGCCTGCCGGATGTGGAGGCCGAGAAGCGCTGGGTCCACATTCGCGCCGAGCGTGTCAATATTGTGAAGCAGCAGGTACTGAAGCGCCGGGCGCTCGTCGAGGAGGTCGGCCAGAACGCCGTTCTTGAGCAGGTTCGGAACCTCGTACCAGTGGCCGACCGGATGCAGGCACTGGCCCGGCAGGTTGTCGGTGTAGTCCGCGGCCTCGCCCGCCGACTGCGCCCAGCCAAGCAGCGCCGCATGGCCGCTCGCCCGCATCTTTTGCGCCTGCACGTCGAGGGTCTGCTGCGGCAAATCCTCCCAAAGAAAGCGGAGGTCGCGGACAGTCGGCACCATGCGAAGCCCAATGGCGCGCCCGGGCGAGAGCAGCAGCGGAGCCTCATACCCGTAGTTTCCCACGGCGGCGAGATACGATTCGATGGGAGCGTGCGTCATATAGCTGGTTGTCAGAACATGCGGGATGGACGCGCCGTACCGATTGCCGGTCTGCCTGCTCTTGGCTAGATGGACCTCGACGAAGGTGCGGTGCCTGCCTCCCAGCTTCGCGAACGGATGGAGCGCCTTGACCACGCCCGCGCCCTGCGTCCAGCGGCTGCCGACTCCGGCGGCAAGGCTGATGACTGCAACCTGCCCTGCCGCAATCGCCTTCTCGCCGACGGCCCGCATCTCATCCGTCAGGCCGTCGATACCATTTACAACATCGCCCGGCTCCACGTCCCGTATATCGCTGCTGACCGGCAGGCGGTTCTGCGCCAGTCCGATCCGGCCCTGCCGCAGATCCTGGCGAATCTGCTCGTGCTGCAAGGAGTCGAAGCCATTCTCGCGCAGCAGATATTGAAGCGTCTCTCCGGCTCCGCTCTGCCTGGGCCGCTCCGGCAGCATGCGGTCCACCAGCGTCTGGATCGTGTCGCTCAGTTCCGGCCGAGTGCGGCACGCCACGCCGAACGCCTCCAGCTCCGCCCTGCGCGAACGGGTCAACTCGCGCGGGTCCAGGCGCATCAGGCGGGGGATCATCATCGTGTAATACGAAGAGGGCAGCGGCGTTTCCGAAGCGTGGAGCAGCGCGGCGAACGTCCCTCGCTCGTTGACGGCGAAGTCGTAGACTACCGGCTCCATGGCGAACGGCAGCGCATGTTCGAGCTGCTTCCGCGTGGCCGACATGATCTGCTGGAGCCGCCCCTGCGCCTCCGCCTTTCGCGCGGGGTCGAAGATGAAACCCATGCCGCCGCCGGACATGCCGCCGAGCATCCAGAAGCCCCAGAAGTCCGTGCCGAACTCGGCCCGCACCTGCTCCACCAGCGATTCCGTGTAGAGGTTGCTCGCCCAGGGGATAATCGTCTGAATCGGCCCGAAGAAGTTGCGCGTGGTCGCCTCTCCGAGCGCCGCGATGTCGCCCGTCTTCAGGTCGGCCAGGATGTCGGTCAATACCTGCTGGGCTTCGTGGCGGGCGGTCCACTCCGGCTGCGAGCGGAGGAGGTACTTTTCGGTCACCATCTCCAGGATCGGCCCGACGTTCTGCGCCATGCCGCCGTGGACCAGCACCAGGCTCTCCTGAAGCTTTCGGCGCGTCTCGTCCGTCGCATCGTTGCGGGTCAGTACGTAATGGGCGGGCAGCAGGCGCCCGCGGCTCACCCCTTGTTCCGGGTCGCCCTCCCTCGCCGCCACTCCCTCGATCAGCTTGATGCCGGGCCAGACGCCGCCCGAGTCTTGCCAGCCGCCTCCGGACCCTGCAAGCCATTCGCCGAGGATCGCGCGCGCTGCCACGAGCCGTCGCTCGTCCTCCTGGAGCGCGCCGTCGAGGGCCGCCGTCTGGCCGGTCGCGCGCATGCAAACGGCGATAAGCGAAGCGAGCAGGTTGGTGGAGACCGCCAGACGCGAGCCCTTCGGAATTCCGTTGACGGAGCTCACCAATTCCAGCCCATGCCCGGGTCCAACCATCCGTTCCAGTAGGTCGACAAGGCTCTGCTCTGAACCCTCGATCCCCGGCGGCACCACTCCCGACGCGATTAGCGCGGCTTTCAGCAGGCCGAGATAGTCCCCGGCGAAGTCGAACACCTCGTCGAGCTGCGTAAGGTCCGAGGAGACGCCGAGATCGACGCTTACCAGCCGCAGGACCGGCTCGTCGATCACGCGCAGGTAGGCTTCCACGGGCGGGCGGGTCTGCGCGTCTCTGCCATGGACGCCCAGATCGATAGAGACATTGAGGACGCGCGCGCCCTCCGGGTAGTCCATTCCCAGGAAGAAGATATCACTCCAGGCGCTGTGTGTCAGGTCCATCCGCACGGGCGTGGACTCGCGCAGGATCGGGAACGCGGCCGCCCCATCCCTGAGTGGGTGAGGCGGTGACGCGGTGACGCGGTGAGATAACCTCCTCTCCGTTTCGGAGAGGAGGTTGGGGGTGAGGTTGAGCAGCTCCGGCCGGATCTTCAGAGGCTGATCGGCGGGATGGCCGATACGGAACATCCACTGGTTGCCGCGCGCCGAACGGACGCTTCGGCGCACCTGGTCCGCGAGGGTCTGGAACGCCAGCCGGTGGTAGGCCGAGGCGAGCGCACTGGAGAGCGTGTCGCTCGGCCCCTGCTCCGTCTGCGCTTTCGTCAGCAGCCGCAGCGCCTCCTCGAACCGGCGGTCGAGCAGCAGCAGATAGCTGTCAAAGGGCAGATGGCCGCTTACCGGCAGGTCCGGCTTCGCGGGAAGATGGAACCGATGAATGGCGTAGAGGAAGAAACAGGCGCGCACCCGCTCGTAGAGGCTTTCGCTATTGCCCCGGAACTCCTCAAGCAGGTCGCATTCGCGCAGAAGATCTTCGAGTGACGCCGAAGCCGCAAAACTGTCCAGCGACCGGTTCCGGACCTCGGGGTCCGTGGAGGTGATAATATCGATCAGGCTTCCACTCACCGGCCGCTCCCAAGCTGGCGCTGCGCGAGCAGCTCGCACAGGCCCGTGAGCACCTCCTCGCGGTCTTGGCCGCTCAGAGCCAGCGCCACCTGCGCGGTCAGTAGGCCGTACCGCGCATCGAGTGGATAGCGCCTGCCGTGAGCCTCCATCGCGAGGTAGCGCTCGCGCCGCGCCAGCTCGTTCAGTACGGGCGAGAGCGGCAGAGGCGCGGTGGCCGCAGCCAGTTGGCGCTCCAGCAGCTCCATCACGAGCGGCGTGAGGATATGAATGCCGAAGAAGCAGAGATAGTGGCCCGTGCGCAGGCCGGGAACCAGCAGCGTCTGCTCGGCCTGGGTGGGGGTCGGCTTCTCGATCACCTGGTCGATCGCGAAAAGGTCCTGCGTTCCCTTCACCCGCTGACCGCCGACGGCGCCGAACAGCGGGAGCTGAGTTTCGCGCGTTGGCTGGACGCCCGATACGGCGCAGGCGTTCGCTTCCGCAGCCGCCACGAGCTGGGCGGCGCAGCCCGTGGTCGTATCGCTGATATAGATATGGTCGCCGATCATATGCAGGAACGGCTCGCCCCTCACGAATTCGCGCGCACGATAGACGGCGTGTCCGTACCCCTTCGGCTCGTCCTGCGTCATAAAGGTGAGTCTTTCCGCATGCTCCCCCGCCGCCGCGCGGAAGGCCTCTTCATCCCCCGGGCAGATCACAACGCAGCAGTCCTGGACGTTCGCGTCCCACGCCTCCTTCAGCAGGATGGACAGCACGGACCGCTGCTCGCCGTCCCGATCGATAAGCATCTGAAGCGGCAGCGAACGCTGGTTGCGCCCCGCCGCCGTGATTACAGCCCTCGTGATCTTCAATACCGAATGCCTCCAGAGCTTTCTCCACAGATTTCACAGGTTAGGTAAGCTGTGCGCCGAACATTGTGCCGTAAGTTACAGATCCGAACCGGGCTCCCGATCGGGCGCTAGGATTTGACTTGAAGCGAGTGTGATTTCTTCCAGCAATTCCAGATACATCGCCCGCACCGAACCATCCAGTTCTTCGGCGAATGAAGCTTCCAGCCGAAGTACCTTGATAAGCTCCTGGACGTCGGCAAGATCTTTTCGGCGGCCCGCCCCCGTCATGCCGGAGGCCAGTTTCAGCTCAACCAGCTTTTCCAGGGTGACCGTCTTGATTCCATCAATTTCGATAGCGCTCTCGGCGGGGTCGGGAAAGATGACGGATTTGGGCTTTCCGTCGCCCGGATACTCACCCGTCAAGATAACTTTGATGGAAACGTTCTCCGCCGTCGCGCGAAACTTCCTGGTCGCACCCTCGAACGCCGGACGATACTCGCGACCGATAAGCTGTTCGGTAAACCTATTCAATCCCTCCCTGGTCATCAGCACGTCGATATCCTGGGTGAAACGTTGGTAGCCGTGCTGGTTGAGCGCCACTGCGCCGATCACGCTATAGGCGATGTTTCGGGTATCGAGGTCTCGGGCGAGTTGCCGCAACGTATCGTTCATAAGGCCCTCTCCGCGAAAGAACCGAAGGCCTTCCTCGTAAGCCGATGTTGGGCGAGAAAGTATCTCTTGAAAGTCGAGCGTGCCGCTATCCGGCATTAGAGTCTCCTTCCGGTAAACAAGCGCTGAGTCCGCACAGATCGGTTCTTATAACCGGGCGGCGGGCGAACCTTACCGTTGTCGCCTCCGCAGCCAATCCGTCAGGTTCCGGCCGGTCCGCTCCTCCATCGAGTTGCCCGGTCGCGCATGGGTCCGGTTTTCCAGGTAGTCGGCGCGCGCATCACCGAGGCGGATGTGAATTACGCAAAGAGGTCCTGCCAGTTTTCCACATCGAGTAACCGCTCCGCAAGGATTTCTAATTCGTCCACGGTCTTGACTGACGCCACCTGCGCCAAAATCTCGGCGCTCGGCGCGCCAAATCGCTTTCGCCCTTGTCGCAAAATCAGTCTGCGCCCCTCCAGCAGACGTCCATTTATTTCTCCTAGAGCTACGCCTCTGGCTTCTCCTTCTTCCAGTATCGCCATGTACGTTGTCGAGTTTGTCATGTGAACCACGCCTTTCAGTAAGTTAACACTCTTTTCGCGATTATAACGCAAGCCCATCATCAAATAGGTGCAAGTCCAGAAATCGTCGCGCTCGTCCGAAACGAGTTCCACGTCTACTCTCTCTTCCATACGACGAAGCACTGCGGGAAGATCAGCCTCGGAGACCGCGGAGATCGGAGCGAGCGGCAGTATTCCTATCTCTCCCTCCAGTATCTGTTCCACGGGTATCTCCCAGACGCGGACCACATCGTACTCGAAATAGAGGTAGCGCCTTCCATCCGAGCGAAACCGTTCAACACGACCTGTTATCTCCGGACGGTCTGCCTCCGGCCGAAGGAGGACCACGACGCTCTGAACGGGCGGATCATACTTGTAATCGAGCAGCACCCCGTAACGATGGACGCGCGCCGGAACGTTCCTGCCTTCCGACTCGAATTCGATGTGCAGAAGGAAGGGAGAGGGGGAGGATACGCGGAACACCTTGTCACAGGTCGTAGTCACAGTGGTCAGGTCCGTATCGAGCGAGGCGATGTCCTCGTCCTCCAGCAACTCAGCGTCCGTGGAATAGACGCCCACAAAGCGCAGCCAGGCCGAGGGAGAACGCTCGACCAGATTCTTCATGGTCACATCAAACGGATTGAACATTCCGGTCTCCGTACGATCGCGAACGGTTTCAGCAAGGCAGTAAATTTCAGATGAAAAACCACTTATAGTCAAACAGCAGTTTCATACAGCCGTAAGGACGCGGCGCTCGCGGTCGGCGGCGAAACCAAGACAGGCGCGAATGTTCTCTTCCGTGATCTCAGGGCAAGCCAACATGATCTCCTCGTGAGACATTCCGGCGGCCAGCCGTCCGAGTACATCGGATACTGCGATAAGGATTCAACGAATGAATGGACGACCACCCCGCTTGCCTGAATCCATGGAGATAATGTTTTGATAGTTCATATTGTTCCCCACATGCCCCAATGATACTGTACCGGCGCTGCGATTGCACCCGGGCCAATGCCACGACGCGGCCCATCAAACAGACTGGAACCGAATGTTTTCAACGCCTGGTCCACTTACCACCTTACCGAACCGGCGTCAGCTTGATCGACTTCAGGTTCATCGGCTGCCAACCTTCGGCGACCGGACGGACGGAGAGCGTGGCGCGGCCCGCGGGCAGCTCCATCGTACCGAAATTGACGCGCGTGAACTTGGTGTAGCTGCCCGTGTTCGGCGCGGTCCCTTTGACAAATGTCACACCCATTTTGATGACGAACATGCCGCTACCCTGCGCGGCGATTTCGGCGGTGACTTCAAACTTGCCGGGCGTTTTGACCTCGAAACTCCACTCGGCATAGTCGGCAGGGTCCATCCAGTAGCCGAGGTTGTCCTTGCCGTCGCCGCTCTCGTACTTGAGTTGGCTGCCGTGCGTCTCCGCATCCGATCCGCGCAGGGTCAGCGAGCCGTCCGGCGCCTGCGCGATCGCTTTGTTCTCGACCACCAGCGGGCCGCGCACGTTAAGCACGACCGTGGAAGAGATGGGATCGGGCGCCCTCGAAGGAAGCTGAAGGGTGACCCCATCGTCCGAGCGAACGGCCTTGAGCTTGCCGCCGCGCAGCATTCGCGCGCCGGTCACTTGGCTCTTCAGCCCCGGCACTACGAGCTTTCCGTCAGCGGGCCAGTTAAAAACGTGGAGATAGAGCGTCGTCTCACCACCGAGCTCCTTGCGCGTGCAGCGTCCCCAGGGCAGGCTCTTGAACGGGCTTGGTGAAGTCGCATAGATTGCCTCGCCGTTGCTTCGCATCCACGCGCCGACCTGTTTCAGCCGTTCGATGGACGGGGCGGGGATCAGCCCCTCGTTCGTCGGGCCGACATTCAGCAGGTAGTTGCCGCCTTTGGACGCTATATCTACTAAATTGCGGATAATAGTCTCGGAACTCTTCCAGTTATCGTCGTAGCTCTTATAACCCCAGGTATCGTTCATCGTCATGCAGGTTTCCCAATCGCGGCCGGGAAAGCCGGTGGCGGGCACGTACTGCTCCGGAGTCTCCGTATCGCCCTGGAAGCCGCCGCCTAGCCGGTTATTGTGAATGATGCCGGGTTGAAGCTTAAGCACGGAGATGAGTTCGGCCGCGCGGTCATGGTTCATGTCGATCTGGGTGTCCCACCAGAGCACCGAGATCGGCCCATAGTGCGTGAGGATCTCGCGGACCTGCGGCACGGCGACGTTCTTGATGTAGGCGTCCATGCTGCCGTTCTGCGCCGGATCCCAGTGGCCGCCCGCCGCCGCGCCGCCCGGGTTGTTCCAATCCTGCGCCTGCGAATAGTAGAAACCGAGCCGCATGCCGTGACGCTTGCAGGCCGCGGCCAGTTCCTTCAGCGGGTCACGGCCGAAGGGAGACGCCTTGACGATGTTCCAGTTGGACGCCTTCGAATCGAACATCGCGAAGCCGTCATGGTGCTTCGACGTAATGACGATATACTTCATGCCCGCCTCTTTGGCCGTGCGGACCCAGGCGTCGGCATCGTACTTGACCGGGTTGAACTCCTTCGCGTACTGCTGATACTCGGCGGTCGGAATCTTCGCGGTGTTCATGATCCACTCGCCGATGCCGCCGATGCGCTTGCGCTGGTAGGTTCCCGCAGGCACCGAGTAGACGCCCCAGTGGATGAACATCCCGAACCTCGCCTCGCGGAACCACTTCATCCGGGCATCCCGCTGCTCCGTCGTCTCGTTCGCGTACGGGTCGGCCGGGTCTGGGTCCGCTGCCTTCGCAACGTTCGC
>JAYTEU010000648.1:0-22428 GCA_043734985.1 Chthonomonadaceae bacterium | reverse complement strand
GAGCGGCTGGCACGTCGGGATGCGATGCGCGCGCAGATCGAGCAGAGTATTGCGGCGCATATTGAGCTGGGCTGCGCGCGGCATGAGGCCATTGCGCTGACTCTGGCCCAGATCCAGAGGGAGCAGGCAGTCGCAAGCCAGGCCGTCCAGCAGCATGTCCAAACGCCCGCCGCCAAGCGCCAATATTCCGACCGCCCGGCAACGATCACCGCCCTTGGCATTTTTGGCCTCTTCTACCTGCTGGACCAGACGCGCGCCGCATGGTATCTCTGGTTGAAATCCGGCGGCCAGTACACCAGCAGCTTCTACCGGTTCGAGCTGCTGGTTCTCCCAATAATCTGCGGGCTTGCGGTCGGTTTGCTGGCCAAGCATCGGCCCGCGCGGGGAACCCTGAACGCTCTGATGCTGCTCGCCATTCCGGCAATCGCCTGGGGTGGTTTCGGATGGGGGCTTAGTTACGCGGGCCTGCTGCCGAACGACGCGCCTGAGTGGCTCAAATTCATCTTCCCTAACCCGATTCCCGCCGTGTGCGGCATCGGCGCATGGGCGGTACTTGGAGGTCTTTCCGCAGGAGCGGGCGGATGGCTGCGCGGTAAGTTGCCGCGGGCTAAAAACGCGGCCAGAGCCATGGGAAGGCGAGGGCGCCGCCTCCTGCGCAAGCCGAAGTGGGCCGTTCGGCGTAACAAGAACATCGGCTCGCCCTCCGAATCGCCCGACTGAACCGGGCATATCAACTCTGCGAGGCGGAAATCGATCATGCTGGGCGACATCAAGAGTAAGAAGCTCATCCTGATAAAGGGCTTCCTGTTCCTGGGACTGGGAATCTTCGCGCTGGCGATTCTAGCCCTGGACACCCAATCCCTCCGTCCCATGGCGCTTGCGCTCATTGCCGTCTGGGCCTTCTGCCGCTTCTACTACTTCATGTTCTACTGCATCGAAAAGTACGTCGATCCTGCCTACAAATTTGCCGGGATCACCTCGTTCATCGTCTACCTCCTCGAAAAGCGCCGAAAGGGTGACTGAACTACCTTTCAATCCGACCTACTTGCTGCCAACTGAACCGGTTCCTCCTTACATCCGTCTAAATCCATTGGCATAGTTTCTGTCTGAACTCAGATTTGTGTGATTTTGGGATGGACTATGATAAATGCACACCGGTGCGTCCTGGGCATTCATAGTCCATCATTTAATCAAATAATCAAAAAAATCATAGTTCAGACCATCGCGGTACAAGAACCTCGACACCGACCGAGAGCATGATCACAACTCATCAGGAGCAGCATCGCAGTGCGCCGTAAGCTACGCAATCGAATAGCCGCTGTGTGCCTGGCGGCCGCGCCGATCGGCCTGTTCTTCTGGCTGCTCACGCCTCCTGAACACAATCTCTTCAAGCGCGCCCAGATCGTGGAGCCGCGCGAGGATTTCGTCTTTCCAGCAAGGCCAAGCGGTACTCGCGGTACTGCGCTGCAAGTCGATTGGCCGTATTGTTGGCTGGAGCCACAGACGCTTCTCACCCTTCACAGTGGTGCAGTTTCCCTCGGCGAACTACAGCCTCGCATCGTTGATCTCACCTCTGGCCTCCCCCTGTCGAATGGGCTCTTCGCGGATTTTCCAAAGTATTTCCCAGGCGAAATTACCATAGTCGGCAGACCTCCAGGTCGCATTATAATGGGTTCTAAGTTCCAGATGTCTCCGGATGGCGCCTGGATGCTTGCGTCGCGCTCAACGAATGTCAACTCTATGGCATGGGGAGAAGTCGGCTGCGTCGCCGTACGTGCGGACATTAAGCGTCAGGTCACCTGGCGGACACCAGGTGCGATTGAAAGCAGCGCCTGGATGCGAGACAGTCGCCATTGGGCAGGCCTCCTTAGAACACACAAGGGCTACGCTGTCAGGCTGTTCGACGTTGATGGGCCTTCCGATACGCAGTCGCTCAGTTTCGACTTGAAGTTGGATCTATCTGCCGCTCCCGCGCTTGCCGGCACGCTTCCGGATGGTCGCTTACTCGCCATTGCCTGGGACTGCACTGGAGATGGATGTGTCCACGCCGCGCGCTTCTTCCCGGATGCCGAAGCGGAACATCCACAAAACCTACGCATTCCCGTGCCGTGCGGAAACTATGCGCAGCCGATCGTCCCTCCCATTCTATCGCCCGACGGCAGTCGGCTCGCCTGGTTCGTGTTTGCGCTGAAAGTTCCGCCTGGGTGGCCTGTTACGCGCCGGTTTTGGACGTTCCTGAAGAAGGCGCCGTCCGGCCGGATCGGCCTCTGGACTACCCGGCCGGACGGCGCCGATGCCAGGGAAGTCGGCAGCTACACGCCTCGCGATCAGTTCGACCGGCCAACCCTCCTCCAGTGGACCCCCGATGGAAAAAGCCTCAGCTTCCGCCATCAGGGCGCCTTGAACAAGGTGCCCTCAACGTAATCTGCTGGGGACTGACGCGCGAGTCGCCCCGCCCGTCTCCGTAGAAGCCCGGCGTATCTCAGTTCTCGCCTGGTTGGGCGTGGGAATTTATTCCCACGCCCAAAAACTGAATGCCCCCCCAATATCCCCCGGCACAAGGAAAGCCGCGCGCCCGTGGCGAAATCCCCTTCACCGGTCTCCGAGGATCGGCGAAGGAAGTGACGATTGGCAGCGACGCCCGAAACCAGCCCCGAACCCGCGACCGAGGAGATTCAGCCGAGAGCCGCGCGCGCCGCGCCGCAGGGCGTCACGCCGCGCGCGCTGATACTCGGCCTGATCCTGATCCCGGTCATGTGCTTCTGGAACGAGTACACGGAGATCGTCGCCGAGGCGACGGACCTCGCCGCGATGTCGCTTATCATCGCCGTCGTGTTCGCGCTGTTCGTGCTGCTCCTCATCAATCTCTTCCTGAAGCGGTTCCTTCCCCGGTTCGCGCTCTCCCAGGCCGAGCTGATGTTCGTCTACATCATGCAGACCTGCTCGATAGGAATTTCCGGCATCGGGCGGATGCAGTTCCTCAACACGTTTACCGGCAATATCTTCTACTACGGCACGCCGGAGAACGGCTGGAAACAGAAGCTCCTCCCGGCGGTGCGGCCGTGGCTCCTGCCGGATGAATCCGTTACAAAAGCCTTCTACTCCGGCCAGAGCAACTTCTGGACCGTGGAGCACATACGCGGCTGGATCGCGCCGATCTGCGTCTGGTCCGCCTATCTGGCGGTAATGATCTGGGTGATGCTCTGCCTCAACGTGCTTCTCCGGAAGCAGTGGATGGACCGGGAGCGGCTCAGCTTCCCGATCGTGCAGCTTCCCCTGGAGCTGACTAAAGAGGGCGGGGCCGCAAGCATGCTCGTCTCCCGGCAGATGTGGATCGGCTTCCTCATTCCGGTCGTCATCGAGTCGCTGGCGAGCGTCAACTATCTCTATCCCAACGTTCCGTTCCTGCCGATCAAGCCGAGCGATCCCAGGCTGAACCTCACTCCGTTCTTTACGACGGCGCCCTGGACCGGCATAGGCTACCTCGCGCTCTCCTTCTACCCGCTCGTGATCGGCCTCACCTACTTCCTGCCGCTCGATGTGGCCTTTTCGCTCTGGTTCTTCTACCTCTTCACCAAGTTCGAGAATGTGGCCGCGACCGTTCTGGGCTTCCACGATGCCGGAGCCAGCCAGGCGGTATCGCGCATTCCGTATATCGGCGAACAGTCGGCCGGAGCGTTTATCGGCGTCGCGCTGTTCGCACTCTACGGCATGCGCAAGCAGTTCAAGGAAATCGTCCAGTTCGCCTTCAGCCGCAAGTACCGGCAGTTGAACCCGCACTCCGAAGCCGACGACGCCAACGAGCCGATGCCCTATCGCCTCGCGCTTCTCGGCGCGCTTGGCGGGCTGCTGGCCCTGATAGGGTTCGGCATGCTCATCGGCATGGCGTGGTGGGTGCCCATATTTTTCTACCTGTTCTTCTATCTCTACGTCATCACATTCACCCGTATCCGGGCCGAAGCCGGGCTGCCATGGGGCTATGGGCCTGACATGAACGTGCACGATTTCATGAAATCCGCGCTCGGCACGCGAGCGTTAACCTTCCAATCGCAGGTTGGGCTGAACATGATCCTCTGGCACGATCTGGACTATCGCTGTACGGAGATGCCGAACCAGTTGGAGGGCATGAAGATCGGCGAGTCGGCGCGCATGAACCTGCGGCACGTCTCCATCGTCATCATGCTCGCGGTGATCGTCGGGGCGCTCTGCTCCTGGGCTGCCGTCCTCACCTGCTACTACCACTATGGCGCTGCTACCGCCAAGGTAAACGGCTGGCGGACCAGCATGGGCAGCGTGCCCTGGAGGACCCTGAAGGACTGGGTGGACAATCCGGTCAGAGCGGACTTCCCCCGCATGCAGGGGGTAGGCGTCGGCCTCGCCGGCGTGGCGGCGCTTCTGTTTATGCGCCAGCAGTTCACCTGGTGGCCCTTCCACCCGATCGGATACGCCGTCGCTGGGACCGGCGCCATGCCCTGGCTCTGGTGCGCCACCTTCGTCGGATGGGGTATAAAGTCTCTCGTGATCCGCTACGGCGGCATGAAGACGTACCGGGCCTGGATACCCTTCTTCATCGGCCTGATTCTGGGCGACTACATCACCGGAAGCGTCTGGGCGATCTTCGGCTCCATCACCGGCATCCAAACCTACCGCGCCTTCCCGATCTGATAAAACATGAACAAACTTACGCACCTGGACGCCGAGGGAAATGCGCATATGGTGGACGTGACGGACAAGGCGGAGACGAGCCGCCGGGCCGTTGCGCGAGGCCGGGTGCTGATGGCTCCCGCGACCGTGGCGCTCCTCCGGGCGGGCGACAACCCGAAAGGCGATGCCCTCGGCGTGGCGCGCGTGGCAGGAATACTCGCCGCAAAGCGCACCAGCGACCTCATCCCGCTCTGCCATCCGCTGCCCATCACGCGCGTCGCCGTCGATCTGACGCTCGTGGACACCGGCGTCGAGATCGAAGCCGAGGTGCGCGTAACGGGAAAGACCGGCGTAGAGATGGAAGCGCTGACCGCAGTTTCAATCGCAGCCCTGACGCTCTACGATATGGTGAAAGCCGTCGATCGAGGATGCGTTATCACCGACATACGCCTTGAGGAGAAGTCGGGCGGGAAGAGCGGCGACT
This sequence comes from Chthonomonadaceae bacterium, assembly GCA_043734985.1. GTDB lineage: Bacteria > Armatimonadota > Chthonomonadetes > Chthonomonadales > Chthonomonadaceae > DATGJU01. The sequence continues at coordinate 17,300 of JAYTEU010000648.1, read as the reverse complement.
ACAGGCGCGGCGATTGACACATTCCCTCGGCTTTGCTATACTGGCGGAACGGAAATCGCGACCGTAGGGTGGGGGCTTGTCCCCCGCCGCATGGGCGATGCGGCAACATTTCGGACGGCGGGGGACGAGCCCCCACCCTACAATCCGCCGCCACCGACTGGGTTGGGTTTCCGCATCCGCGCACGGGGCCTTGAAAGAAGGAGAATTATTTCATTGAGACGCGTTATCAGCATGACTCTCCAGGGTCTGGGAGTGGTCACTTTTACGGTGCCCGAGGAAGAGATCATTCGCTTTCACCAGGAGTTTCAGCAGTGGGTTGTCTCCGCCGGCCCGCGGAAGCTGTTTGCATTCCACGTAGGGCATGAGACAAAGTTCTTCCGCCTGGATATGGTCGCCTCCTATTCGATCCCCGACGAGGTCATGGCGCTGCTAGGCGAGTAACGCCTGTAACGCGTCTGTAGCTTTCGGAGATCCCGCAATATTAGGAGGTTGTAGTTGTGGGCTCGCTTGACCGGGCCCATAAACGACCCGGCGAACCCAGAGTGTACCCGACTTACGCACCAAAGGGGTACTCGGCGTCCTCTGGGTGCAAATGCGAATACTGACCCTGCATTACTCGGAGCAGTACTTAGCTCTAATGCCCGTAAAATAAGAACCCGTCAAGCATTGAGTCCGAGCAGCAGCGCGCCGAACATGTGGATGGAGCCGCGCAGGCCGTTCGCGACCAGCGTGCCATCCTCCTGTACCTGCGCCGATATGCAGCGGCCCTTCAGCTTGAACGAATCCCCCGACGCGCGGACTGCCCGGTTTCACCAGGCTGAGAAAGCTCACCCTTGGCTTGGGCGCGTCCACGAAGATGCCTTCCTCCATCAACATCGGCGGCATAACGTCGGCTATCCGATCGCGCGTCGCTTGAATGTAGCTGTCTTCACGGTCCATGGTGAGGTACCGCCTGCCCAGCCTCTTGGCCACGGCGACGGTCGTGCCGGTGCCGCAAATCGGGTCGAGGATAAGGTCACCCGGGTTCGGGTGGACGCGATCACGCGGTGCAGCGGGCTCTCCGGCTTCTGCGTGGCGTGTGCCATTTCGCCGTTGTGGCTAAGCCGCTCTCCGCCCGAGCAGATCGGAAAGTGCCAGTCCGAGCGCATTTGCCGGTCCTCGTTCCCGCCCTTCACTCCCCCGATAGTGGAACGTATAACCCGTCTGCTCCTTCGATTTCTTTACCCAGAGCAGGGTCTCGTGCGCGTTGCAGAACAGCACGCCCTTCATCTGCGGCATCGGGTTGCGCTTGACCTAGTTGTTTTCGGAATCAGGAAAGTCCCCGAGCCGCTAGTTGTTTTCGGAATCAGGGAATTCCCCGAGTCGCTAGGCGGCGAAGTTGAGGTGTTGGCCAGGGTGTTTCCAGTCAAGCCATGAGGACAATGACAATGGACGATTTCACGAACTATGATCGACTGCGTCGCCAAGGCGCAACCCCAAACCAAGTGGTTAAAATTGCGCTGGAAGACAATATTCACCATCGATTGTACACGTGCTCGCAATATCCCAGTTAGGTGTATTAGCGCGTTCCGTCTTTGCGAGCCGCCAGTCACTCGGTGCTGACTGGCAAGCAGGGGCAAGTGGGTACTCTGGCGCTTCTTCGTCAGGTCTCACCTCGTTGGGTTTCAGAATGCCCTCCGGCATCCACATATCGTCAGAGGCGGTGGAAGCATTGCCGGCGGCGGTTCGCTTCAGTCCACCCGGCCTTCCGCTCTTGAGCTTCGCGACCACCGTTCGCCACCCATTCGGCCTGCGGCTGAAGTCCGCGCAGTGCGAGCTGACGGGTAAATCCGGCGATGGTTCGCGGCATGGCGGCCACATCGTCCACGATAAGGCCGATGTCGGCGGGACCGTAGGCTTTCGCGAAGATCTCGATGCGTCGCCGCTGTTCAGATTTTCGGCCATTTGCGCGCGTCCCTTCCTGGGAGCCACATCGTTCCCGCAGGTTAGTTCCTCGGCGTCCTATTCGAGTTTGCCCGTCCGTCGTCGTTTGGTGGTAAACTCGATACACCTTTCACCGAATCCTGAGTGCGCCGCATCGGTTCCGTTTTTCAATCGAGCGACCGTTTGGATGATCGCAAAAGGATCCCCTGCCTGCGATCGGATCGGCCGATGGATTGCGCGGAACGGCATTGAACGGCTTTTTTCAGACGATCAACGCATTTATCGAGGACACGAGCGTCATCATCGTCCTGGCCTACCTATTGGCTCGGGGCGGGATGCTCGCGATGGTCTTCGATCCGCGGCGCACACGGCGGCAGGTCGTGTACGTGGGCACGGTGTTTGGCCTGATAGGATTGACGGAGGTGATTTTTCCGGGCGCCAGATATCCTTATGTCACCAACACCTTGATCGTCTGCTTCGCCGCATTCATGGTCGGACTGTCGCCCGCGCTTCTTGCTACCTGCCTGATCGCGCTCTTTTCTCTCTGCTTCCAAAGCATACCCAATGTAGCCAAGACGCTTGGAGTGGACAGCCTGAGCGCACTTATCGGCGCCTCCTTAGGATTCGCGTGTTCGGCAAGAAAGGGACCATGGCAGGCACTTCTGACCGGAATCTGCGCGCAGTCCGTAGCGGTGGCGCTGTTGTTTCTGAATGCGTCGATCGCGCAAACTCCCTATCCGCTGATACACGCCCTATTGAGTATTCCGGCCAACGGGTTGGGAATGCTGCTCCTTTTACTGGTACTGAACGATGCGCAGGTCCGCGCAGCCAGTGAGCGGAACCGTGCGGACGCCGAGCGATCCCACGCATTGATCGCGGAGGCCCAGATTCGGGCCATTCGCGCCCGGGTCCATCCTCATTTCCTGTTCAATGCGCTCACATCGATTGCTGCCCTCTGCGAGATCGCGCCGAATAAAGCCGAATCCGCAATAGTGCGATTGAGCCAGCTCATGCGGAGATCCCTGGAGACGAACCTGGCGGAACCGTTGTGTTTATGGGCGGAGATGGAGAACGTCGACGGATACTTGGAACTCGAACAGCACCGTTTTGGACCACGACTGCGCGTGGCCAAAGCGCTCGACCCCGCCTGTGCTTCGGTTCGCATTCCGGCCTTCGCCATGCAGACGCTGGTTGAAAACGCCGTCACTCATGGAATTGGACCGAAGCCGGGTCCGGTAGCGCTCTGTATCGTCGCACGCGCATCGAAGACTGGAGTGCTCTTAGCTGTAGCTGACGATGGCGTGGGAATCTCCTCGGAAGCCCGGAAGCTGGCAAGAGAGCCGGGGAGCCGGGAGCATGGCTTGCAGATACTCTCGGCGCAATTGGCGCTTTCATACGGGAAGGGTGCGCGGCTGCGCCTACTGCGCCGCGCCAAGGGGGGAACTCTCGTGGCGTTTTTGGTTCCCATACGCGCCCTGCCTATGATGGATGGTGAACTAAAATGAGACTATTGATTGTGGATGACGAGCCACTGGCTAGAGCGCATCTACGCCGGCAGCTAGAGGCGCTGGGCGAGACCGTTTGCGGGGAAGCGGAGGAAGCGACCGAGGCGCTGCAAAAGGCCGAGTCTCTGCGCCCGGACGTAGTATTCCTGGACATTCAGATGCCCGGAATCACCGGGTTGCAGTTGGCGGCTGCGATACAGTCGTTGGACGGCCCACCACTCGTAGTGTTCGTGACCGGCTATTCGGAGCATGCACTGGCTGCCTTCGAGCGAAATGCACTGGATTACCTGGCAAAACCGGTATCGACCGACCGGCTCTCAAAGTCTTTGGCGCGCGCTCGCGAGCGATTGGACGATCGTGCGGCACGCCGCACGAATTCCGACACTCCGACAGTCGATAAGAGCAATCGGGAGGAGGAGCGCGCCTACGAAATCACGCCGCTCACGCGGTTGCCCGTTCGCGATAATTACACCGTTCGTTTTGTCCGTGTCGAAGATATCCTATGCGCGGTCGCGCGCGATAAGCGCGTTGCCATCCGCACGGCGAAGGGCGAGACGCGCACCTACTACACGCTCAGTCAGCTTGGTACGCTCCTGCCTTCCGACCGCTTTTTGCGCATTCACGACTCGTGCATTGTCAATGTAGAACAGATTCAAGAACTTCATTCGCTTGGCAGCCACTCCTACGCCGTCAGTCTGACGAACGGGATCCAGTTGCCGGTCAGTCGGTCCCGCTTTCCGGCGCTTCAGCAACGACTCCACCTTTCCCTCCTTCCAACCTCCTAATCCCGGTCCCTCGCGGTCCGGCGATATGCGCCGACCGTCTGTCGATTTGGCTGCCTCAGCCAGGTGGCCGGATATCTCCGATTCCGACGCGCTATACTCACTGTTGAGGCGGTCCAGTCCCGCTTCCACACGCCGTGTTGAGAGGTGAATCCCTAACCGTTGCACTTCTCCCCCGCGAGCGGAATGTCGATTTGGAGTATCAAGTTAATATGCGAAAGACCCGCTTACTTCCACAGTGGACCGCCTGGCTGCTATGTGCGGCTGTGAATGTCGAGGCGCAGGGTGGGCAGACCGCGCCGAGTCTGCCTCCAACGGTTCCCGAGTCGGCAAGGGTAACGCTCGACCAGGCCGTAGAATTCGCGCTGGCACATAATCCGCTGAGGCTGGCCTCCTACCACATCGTCGCAAGCGCGCGCAACAATCTGAGCAGTCAACAGGCTTTCCTCAACCCGACCTTGCAGTTCTCCGGGATTAACAATACGGTCGCACCGATCAGCTTCGGCAACCTCAACAACTATGTTCTCTATGGCGTCATCGAGACCAGCGGCCGGAAGGCCATTCGCACGCACCAGGCGAGGGCTCAGTGGGAGGGATCCGTTGCCGATTCGAACACCACCGCCCTAACCGTTCTACAGGGCGTTACGACCGCCTATATCGCTCTACAGTCGGCCAATCTTGTGTTGGAGAGCGAAAAATCCGCGTACTCGGACGCAAGACGTATCAGCGAACTGACCGAGCAGCAGTTTAAGATCGGCTCTGCGCCCGAGACCAATGCAATCCAGGCCCGGATCGCTCTGGAACAAGAAGCCAATAGCATGCGCGGGGTCATGGGAGCGGTAGAACTAGCGAGGGCGTCTCTCAATCAGCAGATGGGACTCGATCCGACGACGCCGGTAGACGCCGCCGATCCGCTGGAGTTCAAGCCGGTTACACTCGCCCTTGACGATCTGCAAGCACTCGCATCGCTGCGCCGGACAGAGATCCAGTCCGCCGCGGCGACAGAGCGCGCTCTCAAACAGGGAGTCAAGATGCAGCGATCTCAGTACTATCCCGATGTGACTCTTGGGACTACCGCGCAGTTCGATTCGCTGCAAATGGGCATCGCATTGCCGATCTTCGACTTCGGCAGCATTCGCGGCGCGGTACGAAAGGCGAAGGAGGATGTCAAAGCGCAGCAGGCGCAGACACTTCAGGTTAGGCAGCAGGTGAAATTGGACGTCGAGAATGCGTGCGTGACCCTGAAACAGGCGGAAGAGCAGGTGACGCGATCTCGCGACCAGATCGTTCCGCGCGCGCAGACGCTATTCACAAAAATCGAGCAGGGATATCGTATCGGCGGCAACACCATCCTGGACTTGCTTACAGCGCAAGCAACGCTTCGGTCCGCCCGCAACGATTTCAATACGGCCCGCGCCAATTACCGGCAGGCGCGCGCCCAATTAGAGCGCGCTGTCGGCGCTTCGGCGCCGTGGTAACTGAATGTCGAAACCAGAGAAGGAGTCGTACGCTAATGTCCACGGATTGTCGGGCAAGCCTGAAGCGCCAGATCACGATGAGCATCGGAGTTGCGGCTGCACTGAGCCTCGTGGGCTTTGCGCTCACGCGCACGGCGGGTTCACAGCAGCATGAAAAGGCGCCACCGTCGCTCGATGAGGCGGTCTCCGTCTCAAACGGAGGTGAGCGGATAACCGAAATGGAGACGGCGAAAGTCATCGAGGAGACTCTTTCGGCGGATATTCATGCGACCGGACAGGTGCTCTATCCGTCGGATCAGACGGTTAAGATCAGTCCGCGCCTGCAGGGCCGTATCAAAGGGGTATTTGTCAGGGTCGGCGATCATGTGACCGCGGGCCAAACACTCGCCCTCTTGGAAAGCGTGGATGCCGCAACCGCGCAGACGACTGCCCGACAGAACGAAAACAAACTGCGCCTCGCCAAGCTGACACTGGATCGACAAGTGGGACTCTACCGCCTCGGGACACCGGAGGTGACCGCAGCGATGTCTGCTCTAAATCAGGCGCACTCCGCGGCATGCAGCGCTCGCGAGGCACTAGACAGGACCAGGCAGCAGGCCAGTCTCGGAGGCTTCGTCGATCCGCCGTTGGAGGCCGCTCAAAGCGGGGTAATCGGTGCAAAAAGTAACTTAGCCCAGGCACGGTCGGATCTGGCTCAGGCGGAACGCGAACACGGCAGGAAGGTGAAGTTGGTCGAAATCGGAGTCGCGGCGGCAAGCGACCTCGACGCGTCGACGAATGTTCTTGAAAAGGCGAACTCAGCAGTACGGTCCGGCGAGGAGAGTTTCCTCATTGCTGAACAAGCCCTGGCGCGGGAGCAAAAAGCCCACAAGTCAAAATTGTACGAAGAGCAGCAGGTTCGGGGCGCAGAAGCTAATTCCCGCCAGGCCGAGGTCCAGGAGACAGCGGCGACAACGGCTTTGCGCCTTGCGAAGGCAGCTATCCTCACGAATTTGCAGCAGGCGCGGAGCGATTACCAGGCAGCTCTCACGGATGCGCAGAACGCGCATCGGGTGCTCGGAATGCTGGGAAATCCGGATGGCAGCGGCGCCGTGCGCGTGCTCGCTCCGATCGACGGCGTCATAACCGATCGGCAGGTCAGTGCCGGCCAGATCGTGGACCAATCACAGATGACGCCCTGGCAGATGTTCGTGCTGAGCAGCACACGGACCGTATGGATAGACGCAGATGTTTTTGAGAAGGACGTAGCGTCGGCGGCGCCCCGGCAATCGGTATCGATCCAGGTCAATGCCCTGCCGGGCCGGGAACTCCGCGGCGCCATCCTGCGGATCGCGCCATCGGTAGACAGGGCTTCCCGGGCCTTCAAAGTGCGCAGCGAAATCGCGAACCCGAACGGCCTTTTGAAAGAGGGGATGTACGCCTCCGTGACTATCCACGCCGGTAGGGGCCGCTGCGTACTCACCGTCCCGGCTTCGGCGATACAGCATGATGGCGACAGCGACTATGTCTACATGCCGCGGAACGGCAAATACGTTCGCCGCAAGGTCGAGATCGGCGCGCATTTTCGGGATCGGTATGTCGTGACCAGCGGGCTCAAGTCGGGCGAAATGGTCGTATCTCGCGGCGCGATATTCCTGGCTAGTCAGGCGAACGGGGGTTAACTATGATCGGCAGGATCGTACAATTTGCCCTCCGGCAACGTATTCTCGTGCTAGTGTTCTCCTTCGGAATGCTCGTCTGGGGCGCTTTTAGCTTCTTCCAACTGCCGATCGAAGCGTATCCCGATGTTATGAATACACAGGTCCAGGTAATCACGCAATGGCCCGGCCACGCCGCGGAAGAGGTCGAGAAGCTGATTACCGTGCCGCTCGAAACCAGCCTGAACGGGGTGCCGCGGGTCACCAGCCTTCGAAGCCGCTCCCTCTTCGGGCTCTCCGTGGTCTACCTGACCTTCGAAGATGGGGCAGATGACTATTTCGCGCGCACTCAAACGCTCGAACGGGTCGGAGCCGCCAACATCCCGCCGAGCGTGCAGCCTGCGCTCTCTCCGCTCGCGAGCGCCACCGGCGAGGTGTTCCGCTACACGATCGTCGGCGATACCGCGATGAAACTGAAGGAGATCCAGGACTGGACACTGGTCCGCGAGTTCAAGTCGATACCCGGCGTCGCGGACGTCAATAGCTTCGGCGGAACGACCAAGCAATACCAGGTGCAGATCGACGCCGGCAAGCTGAGGGCGTTCGACGTAACGCTCAAGAACGTTACGGATGCCATTACCGCGGCCAACGCGAATACCGGCGGGAGTTTTATTGAGCGGGGCTCCGAAGAGTATGTCGTACGCGGGCTGGGGCTGTTTCGATCGATCCAGGATATCGAAAACGTAATCGTCACCACGCGGAACGGGGCGCCACTACATGTTCGAGAGGTGGCGCATGTGCGCATAGGGTTCCAGCCTCGGCTTGGAAAGGTCGGCTGGCGACCCGGTCAGGGAGGCCCGAAATCGGATATCGACGATGCTGTCGAGGGCATCGTGCTGCTGCGGCGGGGTGAAAATCCCGATGCCGTATTGGAAGGTATACACAAGAAGATACGAGATTTGAACAACGGCATCCTTCCGGCCGGGATAAAGCTGGTTCCACTGGTCGATCGAAGCGACCTGGTGCACACTACGTCGCGAACCGTCGAGAAGAATCTCGTAGAAGGCATGCTTCTGGTGGTGGCAGTGCTCTTCCTGTTTCTCGGTAACGTCCGCGCCGCCATCATCGTCGCGCTGACTATTCCCTTCGGACTTCTGTTCGCGTTTTCATGTATGAACCTCATCCACGTGCCGGCCAACCTCATCTCACTAGGCGCCATCGACTTCGGTATTATCGTAAACGGCTCGGTCATCCTTGTCGAAAACGTATTTCGGCGCCTGGCGCGCCGCACTTCGGACGAGTCGGCGACGCACTGTATTCTGGACGCGATCGGCGAGGTGCAGAGTGAGATCGTATTTACTACCCTTATCATTATCCTCGCGTACTTGCCGCTGTTTACCATGCAGAGCGTCGAGAAGAAGATGTTCGCTCCCATGGCTTACACTATCGCCATCGCGCTAATTGGCTCATTGATCATGGCGATAGTGGTTGCGCCGGTTCTCTGTCTACTGCTTCTGCGCGGCAAGCTAAAGGACCAGGAGAACGCTGTATCCGCGGGACTTAAGAGCGCATATCGGGCGGCGATTCTCTGGTCGATCGCGAATCCGAGTCCCGTGCTTGTCGCGGGCACGGGGATATTCCTGCTGTCGCTTCTTCTTCTGCCCCGGTTGGGAACCGAATTCATGCCGCACCTCGACGAGGGCAACCTCTGGATCCGAATGTCCATGCCCCAGACGATAGCATATTCCGAGGCATCGTGTCTGGTGCCTAAAGTCCGCGCGATCCTTGCGAAATACCAGCCCGCGCGCCTTGTCGTATCGCATATGGGACGTCCCGACGACGGGACGGACGCGACGGGGTTCTACAATGCCGAGTTCCTGGTGGATCTCAAGCCGTACGATCACTGGCACGGCTTCAAGACCAAGGAGTCGCTTATCGAGAAGATAAACAGCGAACTGGAGGAGATTCCGGGAGTCAATTTCAACTTTTCGCAGAACATCGAGGACAATGTCGAAGAAGCTGTCACGGGCGTTAAAGGGGAGCTCGCTGTCAAGCTCTTCGGCGACGATCTGAACGTGCTGGAACAGAAAGCCGACGTGATTCAGAAGGTCCTGAAACAGGTTCCGGGCATCGTCGACCTGGCGACGATTAAGGAGACCGGCGAGCCGCAGATTCAGGTACGCGTGGACCGCGACCGGATCGCGCGGTACGGCATCAGCGTTCAGGACGTGCAGGACACGGTATCGACTGCGATCGGCGGCCACGCGTTCACTCAATTCCTGGACGGCGAGAAGAAATTCGACGTCGTCGCGCGACTGATGCCGAAAGACCGTCGGGACGTCGAAGAGATCAAAGACATCACCGTGGCCGCCCCGGATGGATCCCGCATCCCCTTGGCGCAGTTGGCCGAAATTCGGACGGAGCGTGGCGCCTCGTTCGTTTATCGGGAAGCAAACCGGCGCTTCATCGCCATCAAATTCGGCGTACGCGGCCGCGACATCGGCGGGGCCGTCGCCGAAGCTCAGGCGAAGGTTGCGCGAAACGTCCTTCTCCCTGCAAATTATTACACGCAATGGGGCGGAGAGTTCGAGAGCATGCAGCGCGCCGGTGCGCGGCTGGCGGTCATTCTGCCGATCACGCTCCTGATGATTTTCCTCGTGCTATTCATGCTGTTCGGCAAATCGTCCCGATGCATTGTCGTCATGCTGAACGTTCCACTCGCATTGATCGGCGGCGTATTTGCCCTTTACCTCACACGGATGCATCTCAGCGTCGCAGCCGCAGTCGGGTTCATCGCGCTGTTCGGTGTCGCCGTCCAGAACGGCGTCATTATGGTCTCCCATTTCGACCGGATGCGCGCGCGCGGAACCGCTCTACGTGACGCCGTGATCGAGGGCTCGGTGACCCGCCTCCGTCCCGTGTTGATGACAGCCATTCTCGCGAGCGTCGGACTAGTGCCCGCGGCCTTCTCAACCGGAATTGGCTCGGATACACAAAAGCCTCTTGCCGTCGTTATTATCGGCGGCCTGGCTAGCGCGACGATCTTGACGCTCTTTGTACTTCCGATTCTCTATATTTTAACCGCGGGATTCCTTCCACAATCTGAACCTGAAAGCCTGATCGTAATGGCGGAAGGGTGAAATGGGATGTCAACATGAAACGTCTACAGTACCATTCTCGGTCCTCCATAAAGGGCGCTTCAATCGGGGAATTAATCACATTGCCAGCCAATCAGAATCGACAGCGTGCCCGTATGGGTACGGCATGCTGCCTCGTTGCGGTGGTCGCTAGCGCCGTGCTGCCGGCGCGTATCCACGCGGCCCCCGCCGCGAATGGATATGTGCGTCAACTCAATCAGGGCATGCGAGGATTGCAAGAGGGGAAATGGATTTCGGCTGCGTACCACTTTCGCCTGGCGCTAGAGTGGGACGGTAAGGGCGTGGATGCCCGCATCGGGCTGGGCAACGTTTACCTCAAGATGGGAAAGGTCACACCGGCGCTGGAGGAGTTCAATGCCGCTCTGCGACTGAGGCAGCACTGTGCGGAGGCCAAGCAGGGCATGGAGCAGGCGCGCGCTGACGAGTATGGGGAGCGCGCAGTCCTGGCCCTTGCCAAACAGGTCAAGAACGAACCAGGAAATGCGGAAGCGCACGCAGCGTATGCGGTGGCGCTGATCGAGCGAATTCAAACCGAGCCGGCTCGCAGCGAGGCTGAGGTTGCTCTCAAGCTCAACGTTAAGCTGGGGCACGCCTACTATGTGCTGGCCCGCATCGCCTTGACGGAGGACAGAGTCGAGGAAGCAAGCACGCTTATCGAAAAGGCGATCCGGCTGGACGATACGGACAGCGACGCTCTTGCGTTGTTAGGGGATCTCGCCATGAAGAAGGGCGACCCTATTCGTGCTATTTCGTTCTATCGTCGCTTAGTGCGGATCCTCCGCGATGAGAGCGAAGGTCACAGGAAACTCATGGAGGCATTGGAAGCGGCCGGGGATTCGCACGGAGCCGCGAGGGAAAAGCAGGTGTTGGAACGTGTGTGCGGCAACAACTGATGATGCCTCATGATGATGCCTCAGCTTCATCGACAATCTAACTTCGCTAGGAGGACGCGGCGTTGGACGATTCTACCTCAGGGCGTGAGAAGTCCCTTTCGATCGGCATCCGTCAGAGACCGGCTGCACTCTACAATTACGACCGGCTGACTCACCAGATCCTTTGTCGAGCCTGTCGTTATTTGTCGCGGAATTTGCACCGTCTATCGGGTAGGAACTCTCCTTCGTGGCGGAGTCAGGTAGCATCCTCACCGAGATGTATTCGGTATCGTTGTGGTGGCCACTTCGGCAGGAATATTGTGAGAGGTTAACGATGCGGCTGTATGCGAGAAGTATTCTGCTATTGGTCCTGTGCGCACTGCCTTGTGCTCTACTGGTTCTTGCTGCAGCGCAGGAGAGTAGCAAGAAGACCAATCCGCACGTCGCCGGCAAAGTCGTGGTACCTTCCGGGTCCAGCGAAATTGCCTATTGCAACGGTTGTCACAAAGAGGGGTGCCCGGCGCCGCATCCCGAACTGGTAAGAATGGATTGGCAGGCCACGGGACGCGTCATCCTCGGTGTTCGAGGCGAGGTAACTTGCGGATCGTGTCACTCCCGTGGGTTTCGCCACCGATCAGATGCTTTTCTTGCCCGCGACCAGAAGGGTCTTTGTAGCCCATGCCATTCCGGTTCTCATGCCCTCTCAAATGCACACACTTCGGATCGAAAGTGCGAATCGTGTCACACCAAGGCAAAGGAAGTCCTCGCTCACGCTACGCCGGTAGAGACGCGATCACTAAAGACTTCGGTAGACGGCGAGTGTATGCGCTGCCATTACGACGGTCCCGTTACTCACCCCGTTGGGATACCTAACACGAAGAAAAAGGCGCCCGACCTGCCTCTCTCTGCGGAAGGCAAGCTAACTTGCGTCACCTGCCATATAGGGCATAATCAGCAGAACCGTTTCGGCGTAATGCTGCGAAAAGACAATCGACACGGTGGTTTGTGTACGAGCTGCCACGACGACCTATAGACATGCCTGCTATTACCATAAGAAAGAGAGCCACGTGATGACGGAAGCCGGGAAAAGCACCGGATCGGACGCAGCGCCGGTCCACGATCGTAGGCGTCTAAGCAGCCACCTTGTCAATTATGACGTTCGACTTCGACTCGTGCTCGACGATGCCCTGTTCGCACTTGCGGCGGCACTTACGGCCATCGGCATCCTCTACTTTATAAGCAACAGGGAGATTGGAGACAGCATGTATTCGGCGCATGTCTCGATCAAACAGACGCGGGAGCTGCTCAATAACGGTGTCAAGGTCGCCGGGCTGGTGACGTTCGTCGCCGTTCTCGCTTTTGGACTGTGGTCTCTTATCGACGCGCATCGCATTGCAGGCCCGCTCCACCGACTGCACCGGCTTCTGAACGAGATTGCGGAGGGCAATCTGGTGCATGAGATCGCGTTCCGCAAGAGTGACGAGTTCGACGAACTGGCGGCAGCGGCAGACCGAATGGTGGACGCATATGCGGATCGCCTTTCCGGCGTGCGCCGACAGGCCCAAGCCTTGGAACAGGGATTGGGCTCAGGCGCGCTTACGGCGCGGCAGGCGGAAGATCTGCGGAGCCAGGCCGCAAGGCTAAATAGCCAATTGACCTTTTTCCGTCTCCCGGACGGCGATTCTCACCCGGTAGTGGACGGTACACCCCTCGGCCACTAAGGAGCCTTCGATATGCATGTTCGCCGGGCATTCGCGCCGTTAACTTGCCTGTTCGCGGCGGTTATCGCTGCAGCGGCCAAGGCCTCGACCGTGGGGCTCAACACAATTCCTACGACCGACCTGGTACCGCCTCGTAGCTGGATCGGCCAAATACAGAATGGCAACGTCAGTTTCCAAGCGCCTAGCTTCCTCGCAATGCCCGACATCGTGGCCCAATCGCAATTCAGCATTGGAACACGCGCGGAATGGGGCGTCGATTACATCCATACGCCCGACGTCATTCGCAAGCAGCTTGCCTTTAATTTCAAATCGCTGCTTCAGAACGAGGACCAGTGGAGACCCAATGTCGCCGTGGGCGTCGGGAATATCACGCTCAGCCAGCGGCCCGGTTACTTCATAACCTTTTCAAAGACTCTCAACTACGAGCAGCAGATTCGCGAGCGCTTCAAGGCGCATCACCGCCGCAATAGGAAATTGCTGGGCAGGCGGGTACACTTTGGATTGATGTTGGACGGTCACGGTACGCTCGAGCCATTCTTGGGCACAGATTTGCAGCTCAATGACAGTCTGGTGTTTCAGGCGGACTGGATCAACGGCGACGGTAATGCGGTGACAGCGGGTTTCGCCTACGTCCTTCCGGATCAAAGAACAGTCGTCAACCCGGCGCTGCTCTATTCAAATAGCACGCATCGCATCGACGGCTTCTTTCTCAACGTGGGCCACCAGTTCAATCTCAAATAGCCGCGATCGGATTCGGTCGTAGGTCGGTTCCCACTTGTCGCCTTTCTCGCGACCGAAAGGAGCATCGAACTCTATTCACAAAGCCATCATGCTCCATCCGCAGAGACAACGACATTCAAGGTGGATCAAGTTGGCCGCTAACTCGCCAAAAATGTTATAGCCCTGCCAGAGAACGGTCCGAGTAAAGGTCACGACATGCCCGACGAAATTGAGATCGAAACCAAAGAACTGCGCGATTCCATCACCGAAATGCGCGCCGAGCACGACAAGGAAGCGAAAGAGAGCGGCTGGCTGCGCTTTGTATCTCTCACTACGGCATTCCTCGCCGTTATTGCGGCCGTGGCTGCTTTGAAAGCAGGCGCATTGGTGAACGAAGCTATCCTGAGCAAGAACGACGCAGTTCTCAGGCAGGCGCAGGCGTCCGACCAGTGGGCCTACTATCAAGCCGCCGGAGTTAAGGGAAATACGGCGCAGTATTTTGCGATTCTCGTCCAGGGCTCCGCAGGCAAAGATGCTGACGCGAAGCGATATAAAGAGGATGCCAAGAGATACGAGTCAAAAAAGACAGAGGTACAAAAGGAGGCACGGAAGCTCGAACAGGAGCGCGATCACGCCGAAGCCGAAGCGGCCGAGCTTATGAAGCGCCACGAGACATTTGCCCTCGCCGTCACCTTCACTCAGGTCGCCATAGCGCTGGGCGCAATAGCCGCCCTTACGAAGAGCCGGCCAGTTTGGTATTTAAGCTCGCTGGTCGGTCTGCTCGGGCTCTTTTTCTTTATTCGCGGCTGGCTCCCCGCAGCGCCTCCGGCACACGCGCAAACTCATGCTATCATTCACTTGCAAGAGATCCAAACGTTCCAATAGCCGGCAAGTTCATCACACGATTGCAGTCACCGACAAGACCGGCCAAAAACCTTACGACCCGTGGCCGATCTCGCGAGAACATGGCATTAAAAAGGCGACTCTCAACTATCGTGGATGCGCTTCCGTTCTAGTCACCGCGCTCGATGGGAATGCTGATCCGTTCAGCGATGCTTTAGTTACTGTCAACACCGGGTTCGAATGTGTTGTGACCGGTCATGGTACAGTTCACTTTGAATGTGGTTGAGGAGCCGCTACTGCCGTTACTGATGCTATAGGTACCGAGGAGAGGGCAAGAAGGAACCGAGCTCAGGTCCGGCTCAAGCGTGGTGGTAACGGAGCCAACAAACGCGCTGTAATTGGCACTGGCTCCTTTTACACGCGCCGCCTGAACCGCGTTAGCGATCGTCTGCATGTTTGCCCGGCACGTCTTAGTCTGTGCGTCCGCGACTGCACTCAGATAGAGCGGAATGGAAACCGCCATTAAGACCGCCAGGATTAGAACTACCACCAGCAATTCGATAAGTGTGAATCCACGCCGTTTGCTGCCTTCCGGCTTATGCCGTTGGTACATCGCAATTTCTCCTTGTGCTCAAATGTTTGCCCGCCATGTGCTGTATATTCCACATTTCGTGCAGGGATGCACAACATGAACTTACAGAATAAGGAAATTAGCTCGCTTGATGTTACGTCGCGCATAGGGCCCGTCCACCTGTTTCGGCCGGTTAAATTTCCACCGCGGAATGATTCCGGCCGGCTCCGAGAAGCACACAACGGAAACCATTAACTGACATTCGAGAGGATCATATACGGCCCTCGCCCGGCCCGCCCGCCAAAAGCAGGACTCCCCGCCGGAAATCGCGAACCTTCCCGCCAGGAAAGGCCGGACACCATGACCGATTTCGAACGAGACCTGCAGGCTATCAAAGAAGAGGTGCGCGCCCGGAGCGACATCGTCGACTGCTGGCGCTTTACCCTTAACAAGTTGCGCCAATGCGTGCGTAGCCCAGTCCGCAGTCCGAGGGCGCAATCCGTGTCGAGCCGACGACGGCGTCTGGACAGCCGGCGAGCACCGCGTCGAACTCCGGCGCCACGTGGCGCCCCAGCCGCGCATGGCAGTAGTCGTGCGAGACGACCACCGCCCCCGGAGCCAGCGCCGGCCGCAGCTTCTCCAGCGCCGCACGCGTGAAGCCCGGCGTATGCGCGCCATCCTCGAAGACGAGCGACACCGGGCCGTCCGGCAGCTCCCAGGCCAGCACGTCTTCCGGGATCGGCAGCACGTACTCCAGCAGCGCCGCATCCACCCGCGAGAACTCCAGCGCCGGATCGACTGCATAGACCTTGCCCATCCCGTTGCGCCGGCAGGCGAGCGCCAGATGGGACGTCGAGCAGCCGACCAGCGAGCCGATCTCCACGATCCGCTCCGGCTCGAGCGCCCGCACCAGCCCATAGAGCAGCCTCCCCTCGCTCTCCCAAACCGAACCGCCCGGCCAGGCAGGCGTCCCCTCCTCCGCGCCCGCCTCCCGATAGCCGCCGAGCGTGTCCTCCTGCGTGTAGCCCCACAGCGCTTCGCGGTCCAGTCCCAGGTCTGTCGCTACCTGCGTCACCGCTTCCTCCAGGGTCATGCTTGAGCGGGTGAGCGGGTGAGGGGGTGAGAGGGTGACGGCAGCATCGGCCAGTGCCGCATTCAAGGACGCGATCTGGCTCTGGGTTTCGGCATGGGCTGGATTGAGCGCTGCCGCCCGCTTCATCCAGGCGAGCGCCTCCTCCAGCCTGCCCGCCCGGATGGAAAACACGCCGAGGAAGTAGGCGGCCTCCGCTACCCCGGCCTCAGCGAGCGGAAAGAGGTGAGCCTTCGCCGCCTCTTCGTAACCGCTATGAAGCAGATGCCGCGCCCAGGCCATTCCGACCGCGGACGAACGGGGATGACCCTCTAGTGCCTGCCGCAGGAAGCCGACCGCACCCTCCGTGCCGCCGAGCGCCTCCGCATGCTTCCTACCCATTCGCACCCAGTTCCCGCTTGCTCTTTCCGCAAGATAGGCTCGCTCCAGCATCTGCTTAGCCGTCGCCAGGTCGCCCGCTTCCACGGCGGCGTCAAAGAGAGCAAAGACGCTCGGCAGGAATCGGGGAGCCGCCTCTATCGCCCGCCTCCACCAAGCGCGCGCGCCCTGGTAGTCGTCCAGAGCCTGGCAGACGCTGCCCAGGTTGTGGTAAGTCTTGAACCCCAGGATGCCGATATCCACGCTGGAGAAATGATCGTCCAGCGGGCATTCCAGCGCCTGGAGGTAGTGCATCTTCGCCGGCCGGAACTCTCCCCGCTCCGCCACGGTGTGCGCCAGGTGGAAGTGGAGCTCGGGATCGTTGGGAGTGACCGCCAGCCCTCTTTCCAGCGTTGTGATACAGCCGTCGGCGTCGCCCGCCTGCCGCTGCGAAAGGGCGAGCAGCGCATAGGCTTTGCGTACGTGCGAATCGGTGGGAGCCGAGACCTCGATACACCGAGTGAGCCAGCCGATTGCGCCTTCCGGCTCGCCGCCGTAGTAGTCCGTCATCCCCAGGTTGAAGAGCACGAAGGGATGTTCCGGCCGTTCGGCAAGATCGAGTTTGAGCAGCTTGGCGTCCCGT
>JAYTEU010000647.1:0-3764 GCA_043734985.1 Chthonomonadaceae bacterium | reverse complement strand
TACGGCGTGGGCGGACCGCTCGACATGCACGGATGGATCGCGGTGCTGAAGTCGGTGAGCGCGTTTGAGATGTACCGCAAGGTTCATCACTCCGGTATTTCGCCGGCTCGCGTAGTTGCGTTCCTGCTGCTCAACACGCAGTTTCCGGCTTCCGTGCGGCATGGCGTCGGGCGCGTCGAGGGCTGTCTGAAGCGTATCAGCGGCAACGGCCGCGACGAACCTTCCACCGAGCCGGAGCGCCTGGCGGGGCGATTGAGAGCCGACCTCACGTACACGCGGCCAGAGGAGATCATAAAAGGGGGGCTGCACGAGTTCCTTGAAAGCGTCCAGGATAGGTGTACGGAATTGGGAAACTCAATTACGCGCACGTATTTATCGTATTAAGCAATAAAAAGTTAGGATTTCTCGATAGTGCGTCTGCGCATTTTCCATACGACACGATACGTATATCCCATTCCGGCAGGCGAGAGCCACAACGAAGTGCGTTTGATGCCGCTCAGTGACGACGACCAGACGTGCCTCGATTTCAGGCTCAAGCTCACGCCGCCCGCGCGTGTCTTTGCGTACGACCTGCCCTCCGGGCGCGTCCACTATTTCGATACGCGCGAACGCCATGAGGAGCTTGCGATCCGTGCGGAATCGCTCGTGATCACGCACCGGCAGAATCCGTTCCGATTTCTGCCGACAGGAGACGGCGAAACGGACCGCGAGTTCTATCGCCGCGAGAGCGTCCGGCAGGACTACGCTGAGTTTCTGACGGCAACGGAGCGCGTCCATCTCCATCCGGAGACCGATCGGATTGCCGCCATCGCGCGCAAGCAGGCGAGCGGCGCGGGCACGGTTCCATTCCTGATGGCGCTTACCCGGCAGTTATACCGCGTGCTTGCCTACGCGCCCGGCACCACGAGCGTAAACACCACGATCCTGCATGTGCTCGAACACCGCGAGGGCGTCTGCCAGGATTTCGCGCACCTTATGCTCGCGATCTGCAGGCGCCAGGGTATCCCGGCCCGCTATGTGAGCGGATACCTCTACACGGGCGAAGACGACCCTGCCCACGCCTCCAAAGACCCAGACGCCCCGCACGGCCTTGTCAGCGGCAACGCGATGCACGCCTGGGTGGAGTGCCTCCTGCCGGACAACCGCTGGCACGGATTCGACCCCACCAACAACCTGCTCGCCAACGACTACTACATCAAGGTACACACCGGCCGCGACTATGGCGACGTCCCACCCGTCCGCGGCATCTACCGCGGCCCCTTCGCCCACAGCCTCGAAGTCTCCGTGCGCGTCACCTCCGACCCTGTGTAACTCCCCAATATGCGAGGTTTATCAGGTCCATAGTTCCGACACTTGATCGATTCGACGCGTCATTTACCGATTTGACAGGTCGGTAACGATATGGTATCATATAATTTACATGGAATTTCATGTAGGGAGAATATTATGCTTGATCTGCGCGACATCCATTCTCTGAGCGATTTTCAGCGGAACTCCAAGAAGTTTCTTCTACAGATGAAAGTAAACAAGGGTCCCGTCGTCTTGACCGTGAATGGCAAGGCCGAATTCGTGGTACAGGATGCACAGAGTTATCAGGATATGCTAACTCGCTTGGAACGTGCCGAATCGATCGCGGCCATTCGAAGCGGCATGAAGGATTTCGAAAACGGCCATTCCCAGGATGCTGACGAAGCGTTCGACGAGATAAGGCAGAAACATGGCATACCGCGTTAAGGTTTCCCGCACTGCCAAGACAAATGCTGAAGATGCCTATGTATGGATGACAGAGCATCATTCGGGAACACAAGCAGTCCGCTGGTTTAATGGATTAGTGGATGCAATCATCTCGTTGGCGGAGTTTCCACGCCGGTGTCCACTGGCGCCAGAAAGCGACGAGATCGGCATCGAACTTCACCAGCTTCTTTATGGCAAGCGCACCTTAGCATACCGCATCGTTTTTGCCATTGTTCCGGAGGAAGTAACGGGCGAGGACATCGTTCAGGTCGACTGTATCCGCCATGGAGCAAGGGATCGAATTCAAGCCGGCGACATCTACGAGTATTAGAGCCTGCACGATCTAATATCCGGTCTTCATTTCGATCCTCACCTTCGAAACATTGACCTGATTCTCACGGGAATCGGCTTTGTGTTCGGCCCCAACCTTCCAAGCCGACACAAAGCCGCGACGAATTCTTCCAGGCCTTATGGCAGTCGATAAGCCCACACACCAGACTTTCCTTCCTTCATCATGGCGATTCCGGTGTGGTACAACACGCCGTCGACTTCCACGGGAGCCGAGAATCGAGTGTACTTATATTCCAGGGACTGATATCGGGACTTGCCGGAACGCACGTCAAATCCTTCGAGCGAGCTATTAGGCGGCGAATTAGTCCAATCCCGGCTGCCACGATAGTCTCCGTCGTACGCTGCCCGCAGGAAGAATGCCTCCCCTGTCCCGACGGTAGTGGTCCGCCGCTTCCCCCTGTTGGCCACTGAGCTGCAAATCCGTATCATCGCCCGGTTTGAACGGCAGTTTTCTGCACCAAAGCTCCTTGTTCAGCCGGTTATCGACGGCGACGACTTTCAGTTTTGCGTTAACAAGAAACATGGTGTCATCGCGGATAGCCCAACTCCGGATTGCGAGTTTGCCGTCGCTTGATTCATGGAGCTTCGCGCCTGTCCGAACGTCCAACTGGACGAGACGATCGGCCGCGTTAGTGAAAAAACGGAGCCGCCTGCCTCCCCTTACACCTCCTTCACTGCATCCGCCGCCGACCAGCGCACATTTCCAGTCTGCGTATCCAATGCAAAGAGGCGACTTGGTTCACCGTGGCGTCCGGCGTGAAATCCCTTCATATAGACAGTCCCCTTCCGCGCGATGGGAGGCGTTTCCGAGGCGATCGGCGCCTGCCGGAGCTGTTTTGCGCCGCTGCCGGAACCGCCGTGGAGGAAGGGAAGGAGCAGGAGAAACGAGAACGGTTTACGCGCCCGTCTTCTCCGGTTAATGCGAACAATAACCTATGCCCCGCAGCACTTCTTGTACTTCTTGCCGCTTCCGCACGGGCACATCTCGTTGCGGCCCACCTTCTCCGGGGCGACGTAGGGTGTATGCGCCGGGTCCACCTCCTCGGATTCCGGGTCGGTCTCTTCGAGCGATTCTGCGCGGCGTGGTTCGCCGGGGCCGTACTCCCAGCGTGGACGCTCGGCGGTGACGGGCAGGCCGAAATGCTCCTGGACCTCAGCAAGGCTCACCAGAGTCTCATCGACGCGATCAGCCTTGAAGGCGGCTTCGATCGTAGGCAGGGTCTCGTTTGCAGCGAGGTCACAGAGATTGATGATGAGGAACCCGGTAAGGGCGTCGTCTTCGTGCTCCTGCGCCAGAGTCTGCTCCAGATACGGAATGACCGCCGCCCGCTGATCCGGATACTTCTCTGCGATCTCGGCAAGGCTCTCGCCCGCGCCGGAACGCCGGTAGCTCGGCGCGGATCGATCGATCAGAAGGCGGGCGAGCGGCTCGACAGCCGCCTGACCCATCGCGGCATAGTAGAAGGGAACGTCCTCTCGAAGGTAGTCGTCCTCCGTATCCAGCAAGGGCAGCAACGGCTCGATTCCGATGTGGGCCGCGTCCCCCATCCGCCCGAGCGTTCGCAGGGCATGCAGGCGCGTCCATCCCCGCGCATCACCGCCCTCCCCGCCTTCATACTCCTCCTCATCGTAATCGTAAAAGCTCTCGTCCCGCACCATCTCCAGGAGCTTTCGCGCCG
>JAYTEU010000646.1:0-26007 GCA_043734985.1 Chthonomonadaceae bacterium | reverse complement strand
ATCCAGGTCGTGTCATCCGGCAGCGTACACTGTTCGCGTCCCTTTACCACGCCGTTCACGATGTCGAAGTCTGCAACAACCCGCTCGTTTATCCGCGTGGTCATTACGATGTGCATCTTACCATTGTCACCGGTTGAATCGTCCGCCGTAAAATCGATGGTACCTCGTTCGCCTGCAAATTGACCGCCGTCAATCTGGTAATTCGTGTGAATGGTTGCCGGATAGGAGTCTTTCATGCCGTTCGTCCATGTCGGAGCCTGCCACACGAATGCACCGGCGGGCACATTGTGCGAGGCATCCGCGAATAGGTCCTCGTGGCCGGAGCCGTCCAGATCCGTCTGGCTGACAAAGTAGAGACCCAGGTCGGGGTCGAGATTGGGAGCGCCGGCGTCGCGCGTATGGCGCACGGATACCAGTGCCCAGCGCAGTCGCGGCCGTTCGGGACGGGGGACTCGGGTGATCTTGCGGCCGATTCCGGCGATAGCAAAAACGCCCCGCGTCAGTCGTGCGGAAGCAACGGCGCGCTCACGAATGAGGGCCTTCGAGCGCTTAGCCGAGGAGGAACCTCCACCGCAGCCGACCGCGCCGAAAGCTGCCAGCAGGAGAATTGGCAAGGCAAGCAACTGCCACCGTAGGTGTGAGATGGGCCGATTGTGCGTTCGTCGATTCACGGTAATGAGGGATTTTTTGAAAGGCATTGCGTGTTCCTCGGGGCGGACATGCCGGCGACAGAGGCGCCCGGCGCACGATCAAAGCATACCCGACGCAGTCGCACGGCGAGCATTACACTCACTACGATACAAGGGCGCGCGCGTGACATTCGCTCATTGAGAATAATTTCATGTTCGGCATTAGTGTTGGCATCCAGGGGTAATCGAGCGACAGCGTGAACGCTTTCGCTTGGGGGCCTCCGCACCCGCATGCGGGTACCCGATGCCCCTCCGGGGCACACAATGCAGCGAAGATAGCCCAACGCTTATGTGCTCTAACAGTTGTTTTCCTGCGAGCCTTGGTTCTCCCAAAGGCTGCCGGCTTCCGGCGAGCGGGCAACGCGCGCTCTGGAAAAACAGATTGCAATCTGCCATAATGAGCAAAATCCGGAGCTTGTGCGATACAGGTGAGGCGGCACATCACAAGCCGACTTTAACAGGGGCGCTTTAGACGCAATGCCGTTTAAATAAGAGCGCGGGACGCCGCGGCATTGTCCGAGAGACCCCGGACCCTTTCGGGGAAATGCCGGTCTAAGTTTACGAAGTCCGCCTGCGCGGACTCAATGCTTAACCGGCTCTTATTTAAAAGGCATTGGCCTTAGACGGGGTTGATATGGATCCGCACTCGCTGCAACTATTAGAATACCGCAAAGTCATAGACCTGCTGATAGGTCACACTTCGAATGCTCTAGGCCGCGAGTATGCCTCTCAGCTCCAGCCGCTGCCCTATCCGGAGACGGTCACCAGGCGGCTTCAGGAGACGCGCGAGGCCCGTCTTCTGCGTGATAACGACAGCGGGCTGCCGCTCGGGGGCATTCGCGACATCCGGCAGACCGCGGAGCGCGCGCGGATCGCCACGCGACTGTCGCCTCACGAGCTGCTGGATGTTATGAATACGGCGGGCGCCGCGCGACGCATGCGGGTTTACCTGGTATCTCGCCTGGACAAGTATCCTCTGCTTGCGGAGATGGCGGGCAACCTTCCGGTGCTGCAGCTTGTCGAAACCAGGATCGAAAACTGCATCGCGGAGAGCGCGGAAGTGAAGGACTCCGCATCTCCCGAGCTGGGACGGCTTCGCGGGCAGACTAAGGTGGCTCAAAACCGCCTTACCGACAGGCTCCAGGGGATACTCGGCAGCGAAAAGTACAAGTCGATGATCCAGGAGTTCGTCGTAACGGTCCGCGAAGGGCGGTACTGCATTCCGGTTAAGGCGGAGTACGCCCGCCCGTTCGGCGGACTGGTGCACGATTCCAGCCAGTCCGGCGCGACGGTCTTCATCGAGCCGGCGCAAGTGGTCGATCTTGGCAACGAGCTGAAACAGCTTACGATCAAGGAGGAGCAGGAGGTGGGCCGGATTCTGGCCGATCTCTCCAGCCTTGTCGGAAGCTACTACGACGAACTCCAGCGCATAATCTCCATTCTGGGCCACCTGGACGTGATTCACGCAAAGGCTATTCTTGCTGAGGAGATGAACGCCGAGGAGCCGAGGCTGAACCGGCGCGGCATCGTCAAGCTGTCGAATGCCCGTCACCCGCTGCTGTCCGGCGACGTCGTTCCGATCGATATCGAGGTGGGCGAGCGGTTCACCACGCTGCTGATTACGGGGCCGAATACCGGCGGCAAGACCGTGACCCTGAAGACAATAGGGTTGCTGACGCTTATGACGCTGGCGGGGCTGCAGATCCCGGCTTCGTCGGACTCCGATATTGCACTCTTCGATCAGATATTCGCGGACATCGGCGATGAGCAGGACATCCAGCAGAGCCTCTCGACGTTCAGCGCGCACCTGAAGAATATCGTTCGCATCGTCGAGACTATCGGCAGCAACGCCCTTGTGCTGATGGATGAAGTGGGGGCAGGGACAGACCCCGCGGAAGGCGCAGCGATTGCAAAGGCGCTCTTCGACCATCTAATGGCACGGGGGGCGCGCGTGGTCGCAACTACGCACTACGGCGAGCTGAAAGAGTATGCCTACGCGCGGCCGGGCGTGGAGAACGCGAGCGTTGAGTTCGACAAGGAGACGCTTTCGCCTACGTACCGCGTCCTGCTGGGCGTGCCCGGATCGTCCAACGCGTTCTATATCGCTTCGAGGCTCGGACTTTCGGCGGCGATCGTAGGGGAGGCGCGGTCGTTCCTGTCACGCAGGGAGATCGAGACGGGCGAGCTCTTGCAGCAGATCGAGCTTAGCCGCAAGAAGGCTCGCGAAGCGGAGCGGGACGCGGTGCGCGCGCGCGGCGAGGCGCAGGAGGCGCGAAACGAGTATCAGACCCGGGTGCGGCAGATCGCGGATATCCAGCGCACCGTGAAGCAGCAGGCCCAGGACGAGGCCCGCGACGTGATTCGGCGGGCTACGGACAAGGCCGAGAACATTCTGAAAGAGCTTCAGAAGATGAATCTCGGAGCTCGAAAAGGGCCGTCCGTCCGGCAGCGCCTCAATACGCTGAAGAGGGAGACCTATACCGCGCTCCAGCCCGACGATACGGTTCAGGAGCCGGTGGAGCCGGTCGATCCCTCGCACGTCTATCGCGTCAACGATCGGGTTCGGGTGATATCGCTGAACATGGACGGCGTCCTGCTGGAAAACCCGCGAGACGGCGTTGTGGCCGTGCAGCTTGGCGCAATGCGCGTGACACTCCCGGTGGAGCAGCTTCGCCCGCAGAACAAGGCCGAGATATCGGAGTCGGATAAACGGTCCGCCCGCAAGAGCGCGAGCGCGGTCTCCGGCGCCAGCGAGATCGCCATGCAGAAGGCGGCGCACATTGCGCCGGAACTGATGCTGCGCGCCATGCGAGTGGATGAGGCGCAGCCGCTTCTGGACAAGTACATGGACGACGCCGCCGCCGCCGGTATCGGGCAGGTGCGGATCATCCACGGCAAGGGCACGGGGGCGCTGCGCAAGGCCGTTTGGGAGTTTTTGAACGGTCATCCATCGGTCGATTCCTACCGTATCGGTGAGGGGAGCGAAGGCGGGGACGGCGCGACGGTTGTCAAGATGCGCACTTAGAACAGAGACTATTTCGACGGAGCGAGTTCGACGGAGCGAGGATGAATAAGAAGCCGGTGCGAGTGGGGATTATCGGGGCAGGATGGTGGGCGGCTAATACGCATGCGCCTGCGCTGCGGGCTATCGAGGGTGTTGAGATCGTTGCGGCGTGCCGGCGCGATCCCGATCGGCTGGCGGAGTTCGCTTCGAAAGTCGGCGTGGACGCGACCTATACGGATCACGACCAGATGCTGGACTCAGCCGGGCTGGATGCGGTCATCGTCTGTTCACCGCATGCGCTCCACTTCGAACACGTGAAGGCCGCGCTGGACCGCGGGCTGCCCGTGCTCACCGATAAGCCGCTCGCGATCCGATCCCCCGATGCGGCGGAACTTGTCGCGCTTGCGGAGGCCAAGGGCGTGCCGCTGGCTGTCTACTTCGGCCACGCCTTCGACTCGACCTATCGCTATGCCTCCCACCAGATCCGAACCGACGGGCTTGGCCGCCTCGCTCACATTAACTGCACCGGCTTTGCGAACCCGGACGCGCTTGGCTTCTTCGGCAATGCTGAGTTTAAGCCGAACCCGGAGGAGTTTCCGATACTGCCGACGCAGTTTCGCGCGGATGCCGCGCTGGGCGGCGGGGGCTATCTCCAGGACGTGGGGAATCACTGTTTCAGCGCGCTGTTGATCGGCACCGGATTGGCCGTGACGGAGGTCGCGGCGCTTATGGACAGCTCGGAGCTTGACCTGCGGGCCAATATCAGCCTGAAGTTCAGCACGGGAGCGATGGGGAACGTGCTCGTGATAGGCGATCTCCGGCCTCCGACACATCGCTATTTCGGCGTCGGCCATTACTCCGCGACCGGCGATCGTGCGGGAATTTGGAAGTCTATCGGCGATTCGCATCTGTGGAGGCAGCTCTGGGGAGAGGGGGCGGCCGCAGTCCCGTCGGAAGACCTCCCGGCGGAGACGAATCCGGACGCGAATTTCATTGCGGCGGTGCGCGGCGAAGAAGCCCTGATCGCGCCGGGCTCCGAAGCGATCGCCTGCGTGCGCGTCATTGAAGCGGCTTACCTCTCGGCGCGCACGGGACAAACCGTTCGGCTGTAGCGCTTTGTCGCAGATGGCGGATAGTAACTTAGGTGGCGCGAGTTCGATTTTGGCCCGGGCCGCGGACGGATTGAACCTATCGGACTGAAATTGCGAAGGCGTAGGCGAGGCTCTTGATGCCGTCGCCGCTGCGGCAGCGCTTATTTCGCTGACGGAGGATGGTAGCCTCGGCCATCCGCAAGTGGA
This sequence comes from Chthonomonadaceae bacterium, assembly GCA_043734985.1. Lineage (GTDB taxonomy): Bacteria > Armatimonadota > Chthonomonadetes > Chthonomonadales > Chthonomonadaceae > DATGJU01. Next base: position 21,016 of record JAYTEU010000646.1, on the reverse strand, counting down.
TTCTCCAGGTGGTACAGGATCTTAGCGGTCGCCTGATCCATCCATGCCAGGTAGGCGTCGTGCTTTGGGTTATAGTGCGGCAGGAATTCGTTCAGCAGGCACAGGTCGAGCGTGGAGACCATTCGGCCCGCTCCCACCGTCTCCGCATCGAATGCGTTCGCGAACTGCTCGTACTGGCCCGGCGAGGGCATCAGCAGCGCGGGCTTGCGATAGTAGAACGCTTCGCTCACCGTTTCAAACCCCGCGGTACAGGCAACGCCCCTGCAGGAGGCCATCTTGTCCAGGAACAGGGTATCGTTGAGCTGGTGAAACGTCAGCGTCGGGGAGGCGTTTAGTGTCTGCGGAGCGTCGGCATTGTTCCAGAAGGCATGTACCGGCATGTCCGGGTACCGTTTGTTGAAGGCGCGCACGTCATCCGCGAGGCCGTGATTCAGCACGTACACCAGGAAGTGATCGCCTAGAGCGCTCGTCCGATCGAATACCTCGCTCCGCAGGAGAGGGGGTACGGGATAGATCTTTTGCTGCTCGTCATCCGGCACATCGTAAAACGAGAGGGCGAGCATCTTTGAAGATCCGAGCTTCGTAAGCCGCGTGTAGTTAAGGACGGTGTGCTTTTCCAGCGCTCGGCCCGGTGGGAACACGAATACGCCGTGCAGCATCAGGTACTGGTGGGCGATATGGATAACGGGCGCGCGAACGGCCTTGCGCAGCGAATAGAGGGCCAGCGCGGGCTCGTACATATTGACAATCACATCCGGCTTGAACGTATCGATCATTCGCGTGATGGTGGCGAATGTCTGCCTGTACGACATTAGATTGCGCGCGCCGTGCAGGACGGTCCGCCCCCAGCTTATGCCTTGGTTCTTGCTGTCGGGAACGAAGTTCGGACTGTAGACCTTTTCGATCGGCAGCGCGGCCTTCTCGTGGAGGAATGCCGGCAGACGAGTCTCGGGAGCACAGCCGACGACGAACGGGCCGACCGTATGTCCGCGCGCCTCAAGCAGCGGCGCCAGAGCCAGCGCCTGTGTTATGTGGCCTCGGCCGTCGCCTTTGACGAAGAAAAGGAATCTCATTTGTGGGATAACCGATTAGGATCAAAAGGGCAGCGGCCGGATGGCGCATAGCGCGGCCCGGCATTCATCCAGCCAGGGCTGGGCGAGCGCAATCGGCAGGGCGGCGGACCGCGAACACTCTTAATCTTAGCATATCGCTGGAGGTTTGCCGGTCTGCAGGCACGTCGCCGACATTGACACCGACTGCCGTTATCCGTATACTTACGTCTATGGCGTCGAACGTTACACAAATCAAGGAACCGGTTAAGCAGGTTGACGGGGTGGCGCGACCGCGATGGTATAGCGGGGTCGTTTCGATCTGGACCGAGACCTTGTCGTTTCTCGGCGAGGTTGCAATTCTTACCGGCCAGACTATTCGCTGGATTCTGCGCGGCGGCGTCGATCTACGCGACTTGCTCACCCAGATGGCGCTCATCGGCGCAGATTCTATATGGATCGTGCTGGTTATCACGGCCGCAACGGGCGCCGTGTTCGCGCTGTATACCACGAGCCTCGCCCTGAAGATAGGCTTTACGCAGTTTGTCGGCGGTACCATGAGTTACGGGTTCCTGAATGAGCTAGGGCCGGTTCTTGGCGGCGTCGCCTTCGCTTCCCGGGCGGGAGCCGCCATCGCCGCCGAGATAGGCTCTATGGTGGTTACGGAACAGATCGACGCGCTGCGCTCCATGGCCATCTCACCGGTTCGCTACCTAGTTGTGCCTCGAGTCCTCTCCGGCATCATCATGCTGCCGCTCCTTACCGTCATCGCGGACGTTGCCGGGCTCTATGGCGGCTATGTTTTCGCCGTGGGAAAGGGCGTGCCGTCGCAGGCGTTCTGGGAGTCGGTGCGCACCTATACGCTGACGACCGATCTGTTCAACGGTCTCTCAAAATCCGTCGTTTTCGGCTTTCTGGTAGGCATCGTTGCCTGCCAGCAGGGGCTTAAGACGAAGGGCGGAGCCACGGGCGTGGGCAAGGCGACGACTAACTCCGTCGTGCTGTGCGTCGTGCTGATTTTTATCGCGGACTTCTTTATGGCGCAGATACTTACGGCGCGCGACAACAATCGGCAGGCTTCTGCCCGACCGGCGAACCGCGGGATGATGGCCGCGTCCGGTCGGTTCGATGCGCAAAGGGCTGTGTTTGTACCGAAAGGCGCCGCCACCGGTCCCACCTCCATGGAAGCCGGCGTGCTGTCGTCTAGTCACCCATGAGCGCGATCAAAGTCACAGATCTGATCTACGAAGTGCCGCAGAAGCGGATTTTGAACGGAATCAATCTCGATATTGCTCCCGGCGAGATCGTGTCGGTGATGGGCGCGTCCGGCAGCGGCAAGACCACACTACTAAAACAGCTTACGGGGCTGCTGAAACCGACTTCCGGACACATCGTGATTGGCGAGTCCGACATTACCGAGATGAATGAGTCGGATCTGGACGAGATCAGGCTCAAGATCGGCCTCGTCTTCCAGTACGCGGCGCTGCTGGACTCGCTCACTGTTTACGACAACATCGTCTTCGCAGTGGTGCGGCACCGCAAGCATGTACCGAAGTCGGAGCTGGACGCGCTGGTGGCGGACCTGCTCGAGCAGGTCGAGCTGACGGGAGTTGAGAAACAGTATCCGTCCGAGCTTTCCGGCGGTATGCAGAAGCGCGTTGGACTGGCGCGTGCCCTGGCGATGCAGCCGTCCATCGTTTTCTACGACGAGCCGACAAGTGGGCTGGACCCCATCACTTCCAACACGATCGACGAACTGATTATGGAGACGCGCAAGAGGCATCAGGTCACCTCGGTAGTCGTTTCGCATCACCTTCCATCAATATTTCGAATTTCCGACCATATCGCGATGCTGCATAAGGGCGAGATCGTTATTTTCGGAACGCCGGACGAGATACAGTCGTCCGCTAATCCGATCGTTCAGGAGTTCATCCATCCGGAAGCCAGAGCCGACAAAAAGGCGTGACGGCTGCGCGTTCGTCCGGGCTTCGGGACGCCACGATGCGGACAGGTCGCGGACGCGAAATGCGCGGCAGGAGCAATATCCATGAAATCCAGGTCGGCCATTTGGGTAGGAGCGGTAGTTCTAATAGCGCTTGCGGCGTTCTTTGCGCTGTTCCAATTTCTATCGCATCAGGATCCGAACACTTATAAGGTCAGAGTGCGCTTCAAGGACACGCGTGGCCTGAGCAAGCAGAGCGTGGTGCGTATGCAGGGTGTAAATATCGGCGAAGTGAGCGACGTGCAGCTCGACACGAGTCAGCCTCCGTTCACTCCGGTCGTAACGCTCTCCATCAAGAAAAAGTTCAATATACCGGTGGATTCACGCTTCGGAATCGTTTCCGGCATCTTGATCAACACGCCGCAGATCGAAGTGAAAGCCGGATCGGAAACGCAGTTTATCTCCATGGCTGGAAGTCCGATTATTGCGGGCGCTCCGCCGGAATCTCTGCTTTCCACCATTAGCCCGGAGCTTGGCGGCTCCGTGGACGAGCTGAAGACCACCTTGAAGTCGCTCAACGCCCGGCTCAACTTGACTTTTGATAAGCTTAACAAGACCTTGGACGGCACGCAGCCGATTTTAAAGCACACGGACGAGTTTATCGTTACGGCAAATAAAGCCGCCTCTTCCGCGCAGAACCTTATCGCGGACCCGGCGTACAAGAAGCAGTTCCAGGCGACATTGATAAATTTCCGCAAGGTCTCCGACGACGCCAGCGCGACCTCGTCCCAATTGAAAACGTATGTCACCGATCTGACCTCCAAGACGAAGGGGCCGATGGAGAAGCTGCCGTCGAAGCTGAACGACCTGCTGGGACACGTCGACTCCATGCTGGACAGCGCAGATGCGGTAGTAAATAAACTGACCGAGCAGGTGACGGACCCACGGTTCCAGCAGTCCCTACAGGAGACGGCCGAACTGGCGCGTACCACACTGGCGCGGTTCAACCAGATTGCAACGGACCTCCACGAACTGACGGGCGATCCAAAACTGCAGAACGATTTGAAATTGACGGTATCGAATCTCCGCTCGACCGTGGAAAAGAGCGAGCAAGTGGTCGATAAGTTCAACAGCCTGCTTGGGAAGTTCGTGGGGGCCGAGAGTACACGACCGAAGATCAAGCTCCCGACCGTCGAGCTGACCACCGATATCTCCGAGCAGCTCGCACCGACGCGTCTGCGCTTTGACGTGAACGCGCGCCTGGCATTCGGAGCGCGAAACGAGGCTTATGTCGGTTTGTACGACCTCGGGCAGAATACCCGATTGACATTGCAGGCCGGAAATAAACTTAACGATTCTCTGACTGCCAGATATGGGCTCTATGCGTCCAAACTCGGCGCCGGAATCGACTATAAGGCCAATCCGACAACGCAGCTTCGCGCCGATATTTGGGATACAAGCAAGCTGCGGCTTGACGTGAGGAGTAGTTTTAGGGTAAATAACAACGCTTCGATCTGGATTGGAGCCGACAATTTAATTCGTCGCCCAGTACCGATTTTCGGCGTCCAACTGAAAAACTGACAGCAAGACCTATTTGTTCGACCAATGGAAGCGGGGGTTCGGCGTCCGCATACTGCCGGCATAATCCGGCGCCGAATACCGCTGAGGAGATGAGCGTTTACGATGAAAGTGATATTGACACGGGACGTGCCGCAAGTCGGCAAAGACGGCGAAGTAGTGACCGTAGCCGACGGCTATGCTCGCAACTACCTTTTCCCTCGCCACCTGGCCGTAGTCGCCAAGGGCACCGCGATGAAGAACCACGAGGCGCGAATCGCCCGTGATCTCGCGAAGGGCGCCGCGCAGCTCACCGCCGCCAATGACAGCGCCGAGAAGATGCGGGGCCGTCAGTTTCAGATCGTCGGCCGCGCCGCTCCGAAATCCAACCGCCTGTTCGGGTCCATCACTGAGGCCGACGTCGCCGCCAAGATCCAGGACGAGACCGGCGTTATCGTCGATAAGCGGCGTATCAGCCTAATCGATCCGATCAAGGTCACGGGGATCTTCGAGCTTACCGCCCGCCTGCACGCGGATGTCATCGTTCCGTTCACCATCGAGGTCGTAACGCCCGATCAGCTTGACGCCCGCGAGAAGGCCCGGATTGCCGTCGAGGAGAAGGCCGCGAAAGAGGCCGACCGACTCGCCGCCATCGAGGCTTCCAAGAAGGCGCAGGACGAACAGAAGGCTGCCGCGGCGGCCGCGCCCGCCGCCGATCCGCATGAGGACGGCGCCGATGAAACGATAGAAGCCTGATTCTTCGGAACGGCCCCCGTCGCCCGTTCCCATCTGTATAGCCCTCGCGAGAGGGCTATATTTTCTGCCTATTGTGCGTGGTTTCTCCTTTCAGACACTCATTCGCCGGCCCGTCGTCGAGTCTCCCGCAAGCATTCGGCTAGAACCCCAAGTTTTCGGAGGTGCGAAGCGTGATCCAGCAATACGGCTCGTTCGATCGCATTCCGCCCCAGAACATGGAGGCCGAGCAAGCCGTGCTTGGGTCGATGCTTATCGAGCGCGCCGCGGTCGAAAAAGCCGCTGAGATCCTCAAGCCGGAGGATTTCTACCGCGACGTTCACCGGCACATCTTCGAAGCGATGCTCGCCCTTGCCGCGCGGGACGAGCCGGTCGACCTGACAATGCTTCAGGACGAGCTTACCTCCCGGGGACAGTTTGAGACCGTCGGCGGCTTCCTCTACCTCCAGAACCTCATGGATGCGCCCTCGACCGCAGCCAACATCGAGTACTATTCCAAGCTGGTCGAAGAGAAATCCATCCTGCGGCGGCTTCTCGACGCGGGTACGCAGGTGCAGGGACTCGCCTACTCCGAGTTCGATGTCATCGACGAAGTGATCGACCGGGCGGAGCGGATCGTATTCGACGTGGGCCAGCGCCGGATGGGAAGCTTTTTCTTCCACATTCGTCCCCTGCTCGACGAAGAGCTCGACCGGCTCGAAAAGCGCTACGAAAACAAGGGCATGCCGACCGGCCGCATGACGCCTTTCGACGACCTTAACTACATGACCAGCGGGCTTCAGCCTTCCGATCTGATCATCATTGCGGCCCGCCCCTCGATGGGAAAGACCACGCTGGCCGTCCAGATCGCGCAGCACGTGGCGCTCAACGAGAATCTGCCCGTGGCGCTGTTCAGCCTGGAAATGTCCAAGGAGCAGCTTGTAACGCGTATGATCTGTTCCGAGAGCCAAGTGGACAGCAGTCGACTCCGGACCGGTTTCCTTCAGACAGAGGACTGGCAGCGGGTAGGGGAGGGCATCAGCCGGCTCGCGGACGCACCGATCTACATCGACGATACGCCGGACGTATCCGCGATGGAGATGCGCGCGAAGTGCAGGCGCCTCAAGGCCGAGCAGGGCGGCCTGGGCCTCATCATGGTCGATTACCTGCAATTGATGCGCGGGTCGTCCAAACGCAGCGAAAACCGCAACCAGGAGATTTCGGAGATCGCGCGAGGCTGCAAATCGTTAGCCCGCGAGCTTCGGGTGCCCGTCATCGCGCTTTCGCAGCTCTCCCGCGCGGTCGAATCGCGCCCCGACAAGCGGCCCATGCTCTCCGACCTGCGAGAGTCGGGCGCGATCGAAGCCGAAGCGGACATTGTAATGTTCATCTACCGCGAAGCCTATTACAAGCGCAAGGAGGCCGTCGATGCGGGGGCGGAGCCCCAGCCCGAGCAGTCCGCCGGCGCCGAAAATATTGAGGAGGCCGAGATAATCATCGCGAAGCAGCGTAACGGCCCAACGGGCACCGCGCGCGTGGGCTTCATCCCGATGCATACCCGCTTCGTGAATATAGACAGACAGCACCGCTACGAAGGGGAATAGGAGGTCCGAATGCGCGTCCTGATAGTAGGCGGCGGTGGCCGCGAGCACGCCCTAGCGTGGAAGATCGCACAGAGTCCGTTGGTGACGAAGGTCTACTGCGCGCCGGGCAATGCCGGTATCGCTCGGCTGGCCGAGTGCGTGCCGATTGCCGTGACCGACGTTGATCATCTCCTAGCATTTGCGGTCGCAAACCAGGTCGAGCTTACGGTCGTGGGCCCGGAGGCGGCTCTGATGGCGGGAATAGTCGATGCGTTCGAGGCGCAGGGGCTCCCTATCTTCGGACCTAGCGCGGAGCCGGCGCGAATAGAGGGAAGCAAGGCGTTTGCAAAGGATCTCATGCGCCAATCCGGCATCCCGACCGCGGAGTACTGGACGTGCGACTCCCTGCCGGCCGCCCGGGAGCGCCTTAACAATTACTACAGCTCGCGCTCATCGGAAATCGGGCTAGTGGTCAAGGCGGATGGTCTTGCGGCGGGAAAGGGCGTGACGGTCGCGGCCAATCGTGCCGAAGCGTCCGAGGCGCTCGACCGGATCATGGGTGAGCGCGTGTTCGGCGCGGCGGGCGACCGAGTAGTGCTCGAAGAGCGGCTCTACGGTGAAGAGGCCTCGTTTATGGCGATAACGGACGGCTCGGCGATCGTGCCGTTGGTCCCTTCACAGGATCACAAGCGTGCCCTAGAAGGAGACCTGGGGCCAAACACGGGCGGCATGGGGGCGTATGCCCCGGTTCCCATCATTCCCGCCGACACCGCTAAGATAGTGCTGGACACGATACTCAGGCCAGCCGTGGATGCCATTCGCGCGCTTGGCATACCGTACCGGGGCGCGCTGTACGCCGGAATCATTGTTACTTCCGAGGGTCCCAAGTGCATAGAGTTCAACTGTCGGCTTGGTGATCCCGAAACGCAGGTGGTTCTGCCGCTGCTGGAGAGCGATATCGTGCCTCTGCTTCTGGCGGTAACCGACTGCACGCTGGACCAGTTCCAGCCCGTCTGGAAGCAGCAGGCAGCCGCGACGATCGTTGCCGCTTCGGGCGGTTATCCCGGCCTATTCGAGACCGGTAAGCGAATTAAGGGCCTCGAACGGCTGCGGGATGACAGCGGCTGCATTGTCTTCCACAGCGGCACGAAGCAGGATGGAGACTCGTTAGTAACCGACGGCGGGAGAGTCCTGAGCGTCACCGGACTGGGTGATTCTCTCGAAGACGCCCTGATGACCGCCTATGCGGGGTTGGCCCAGATTCACTTCGATGGTATGTTCTACCGCCGTGATATCGGTTTTAGCGCCCTTCGCGGCGCGGCAGTTTAGCGGACAGGCTGACACGTTCAACCCTGGAATGCCCCATTAAGTGAGTGAAGCCCTCGCGATCCCTCACTATTTTCAGTCCTATTTCAATCCTACTGAAGCCCTTCATAACTTTTTCATGCCTAGTTGGTATCCTAATAATGAATTGAGGAACATTGGGCGGCGTGTTTTCGCCAAACTCGTGGGGCCAGGGTACGACCGCTTGCACCGCGTACGACGGAATGAACCCGGATTATTCATGAAGCCGATATTGGTCTCGACTTTCGAGGCATAGTGCAAGCGATTTGATCTGTACGTGAATAATCCGGGTGAATTCTTTCGCTCACCCGCTAGCGGGTACCCGGCCTGCGGCCACTTGGCCTTCGGACATAAGTGCGTGCAGCGTATGTGCTTAGGGAGAACTGAACGGCCCTGACGGGTCCAGTCAATTGCAGGACGTTTAGTTGAGGCGAGAATTAAATCAAGATAACCAATCCCGTCGGGGCGCGTCTGTCATAATGTGAGGAGTTGCAAAGACTGCCTACAGAGGATAGCGACGCTTTCATGGGTAGAAATAGCGAGGAGACGACTTAAATGAAATATCTAGTAATCGCGGCGTTCGTGCTGGCCTCCGTGGCCCCGGCGCATGCATATATTGATGCCGGCAGTGGAAGCTATGTCCTTCAGATGGCGATGGCGGGCGTATTGGCGCTGGCCTTTACTCTCAAGCTTGCATGGCAGCGCGTTCGTACGTTCTTTGCCGACCGGATTCATGGCGCCTGCCCAACGGGCACTGACAGCGGCGGATGAGCCTATCGCTCGATCCGGCTTCCTTTCGCGATCCAAGCGGGTTTGTGTTTTACCGGGAGGAGATTCTTCTAAGGCAAGTACAGAGGCGATACAGCAGCCATTACGACCACCTGATGAGCTCCGGACTATACGGCGCCCTGGCGGAAGCCGGAATGCTGATACCGCATACAGAAGATCCCCTACGGTACGCAGTAACGGAGGACGCCTACCGCATCCTCCGTCCCGAGCGAATACCCTTCGTATCCTATCCCTACGAATGGAGTTTCAGCCAACTGCAGGATGCGGCGCTTGCCACATTGCAAATCCAGCAGGAGGCTCTTAAGGCCGGCATGACCCTGAAAGACGCCAGCGCCTACAATATTCAGTTCAAGTCTTCCCGACCTGTATTGATCGATACCCTATCGTTTGAAATCTACGAAGAGGGCCAGCCTTGGACGGCATACAGCCAGTTCTGCCGGCATTTCCTTGCGCCTCTGGCACTGATGAGCAAAGTGGATATCAGACTGAGTTTGCTTCTGCGGGCAAATATCGAAGGCATTCCGCTCGACTTGGCGAGCCGCCTGCTCTCGCGCTCCACCTGGCTAAATCCCGGATTGCTGACGCACATACATCTCCATGGAGCCGCGCAAAAACGTTATGAGGGCGATGCGAGCGAGAAGACTAGAAGTGCGGGCGGCGTGAGTCGAATGGCGATGCGGGGCATTCTCGATAGCCTGGAAACCGCCGTGAAGCGATTGGCGTGGAATCCAGCGGGAACCACCTGGGCCGACTACTACGAGCACACGAACTACTCCGATCGTGCCATGGGGGCGAAGAAAAGCAGTGTGTCCGAGCTTCTGGACCGTGTGACGCCGAGGCCCGGCTTGGTCTGGGATCTAGGAGCGAATACGGGAGTGTTCAGCCGGCTTGCAAGCGAGCAGGGGGCGTTTACGGTCGCGTGGGATATCGATCCCGCCGCCGTGGAGAAGAACTATCGGGAGTGTCGCGATTCGAAGGACACGATGCTTCTTCCTCTCGTCGGCGACCTTACTAATCCGAGTCCGGACCTTGGCTGGGCTCTGCGGGAGAGACGATCCGTGTCAGCGCGAGGGCCGGCGGATGTGGTCATGGCCCTCGCGCTGGTCCATCATCTTGCCATCGGGAATAACGTGCCGCTGACGATGGTCGCCGAATTCTTCGCGACGATCTGCAAATGGGCGATTGTAGAGTTCGTGCCTAAGAGCGACTCGCAGGTTAAGCGGCTGCTAGCCACTCGGGAGGACATTTTCGACGGATATACACTGGAGGGGTTCGAGGCGGCATTCTATCCACTGTTTGAGGTAGTTCAGTCGACGCCGGTGGCGGATAGCGATCGCGTACTCTACTTGATGCGGGCAAGAGTTAATTGACAAACTCTGACCCAAAGCCCGTCACGAAGCGGTTCGTTGTGCCACTGCATCCGATCCTTTTTGCGCTATTCCCGCTGCTGGCGCTCTACACGCGGAACCTGGACCAGGTACCGCTGTCCGACCTGCTCCAGCCGCTTGCAATGGCCGTCGTCGCTGCGCTGGTCGTATGGACGGTTTTCTGGATTGCTTTCCGGCACGTTCGCAAGGCCGCGGCCGCTACTACGGCGGTCCTGATTGCCTACTCCTCTTTCCCGCACCTGATATTCCTCTCGCCAACGCCGATTCGCTGGCTCGTCGGCCCAGTGGAGCTGATCGCCGTCACCGCCGTGGCTGCGGCGTTGTTCAAGACGCGGCAGCCCCTTCGGGACATGACGTCCGCGCTCAACGTCGCGGCCGGATTTCTAGTGCTATCGTCGTGCTGGGTGATAGGATCCAGCTTCTGGCGGGCTTCCAGGCCCGGCGCGCATAGGAACGAGCGCACGCCGATGATTTCGCCACAAGGCAGCACGGCTGGAGGACCGAAGCAGATTTCAAAGCGGGTTCACGGCAACGCCACGGCCAAAACCGCGCACATGCCGGACGTCTATTACCTGATCCTCGACGCTTACGGCCGCGCTGACAGCCTTAAGATGTTTTTCGGGTACGACAACACGCCGTTCGTGCATGCCCTGGAGAGTCGTGGTTTCTATGTAGCGCACCACAGCCGCGCCAACTACGACGAGACCCCGCTGTGCCTTGCAAGCGCGCTGAATTTTACTTATCTAGACGATCTTGCGGAGCGCACCGGTCCATCCGGCAGCCTCGAAGAGTGCCGGAAAATGCTGGACGACAACGCTGTCGCCACCTACCTTTCCAAAATCGGATATCGGTACGTTTATATTGGATCGGGAGTAAACCAGGCCAAGGTGCTAACGGCGGATATGACGCTGAACGACTCGCCCGATCTTCCTCATTTACTCGATGAGGTTTCAGGAATTGACGCGGTCAATCCTCACTCGGCAGTCCATCATCCACGTATCGACCAGCACCGGAACCGGTTGATCGGAGCGTTCGACAGCCTGGAGGCAGCGAGTCGGTTGCCTTTCCAAAAGTTTGTTTTTACGCACGTGCTTGCGCCACATCCCCCATTTGTGCTCGGGCCGAACGGCGAGCCGGTGTATCCCAACGGACCACTGAGCTTTGCGGATGGATCCTGGCTGGTCGGCCAGATCAGCCGCGAGCAGTACGTAAAGGGCTACCTTTCGCAGCTTGAATATGTCAACAAGCGTACGCTGCATGCGATCGACACGATATTGAGCCAGTCACGGCAGAGGCCCATCATCATCGTCCAGGGCGATCACGGCTCGCGTATGAACTTGGACTGGGAGAGCCTGGAGCAGACAGACACCCGGGAGGCATTTTCGAACCTCAATGCCTACTGTGTTCCGTCGAAAGCACGAGCACACCTCTACGACACCATTTCGCCTGTCAACTCGTTCCGAATCGTTTTGAACGATGTTTTTGGGGCGGCCTACAAGCTGCTTCCGGACCGCAGTTACTATTCTACCGTGAGCGAACCGTACGCCTTTACCGATGTCACGCCGCTCTCCGCGCTACCGTCCGACAGCCCGTCGGGCACTCCGTTGGGGCACGCGGGCAGATCATCCAAACAATCCGGCGCTCCGTAACTTGCCTGGCTAGAGATCGGGGAAAGGCACGTCCGTTCCGCAGATCGTGTGCCAGATCACCTGGCTCAGAGTCTTCGGGTCCGCTTCATCCGCCTCTTCCCAATTGAGCGCCATAGACTTTTGTGTCCAGTAGCGCTCCAGTCCCGTCTGGTCCTGCAGCGGGGGGTTCATTATGTCTAGCGCGATCCGATTTGGGACGATCTTATAGGGAGTCATATCTCGCGTATTGCTGAAGCAGTCGATAAGCGGCGGCGTTAGCGCGTCGAATCGGTTCATAGGCTTTATATCGAGCATTAGCTCGATCGAGCGTATGAGTGAGACGGTGTTGCAGAGCTCGTGATCGACGAAGCGCCGCCGCGTATACGGACTTAAGGCGAAGAATACGGTACGGTGTCCATCGACATGATCGACACCGTACTGCGTGTCGTCTTCGATCACGAAGATGCAGGTGTTTTTCCACTGCGGACTCTTCGATACGGCTTCCACTACGCGGCCAAGCGCGAGGTCGTTATCGGCAACCATGCACTGTGGCTGGGGAAATTTTGGATCGCGGCCCATCGTATGATCGCAAGGCAGCGTGAGAATCATCAAATTCGGTACTTTGCCGGCCTTGCTCAGCTTGCTGTAATCCGAAATGAACAGATCGGCGCGCTCCTGGTCGCTCTGCAGAAGGGGCCAGCACAAGACGCGAGGATGGATGTAGGGTCGCAGGCTTCGCATTCCGGTGCTTGCCCGGACTTGTATCTTATGCCTACCGGAGGTTCGATCGTCCCACAACTCTTTCCAGCTTTTGACGGGCGGCGAAAATACGGCGCGCTTCGCATCGCAGAACTCACCATAGTCGCGTATTGTCCGGCCTCGCTTCAGCGCAGCGTCCCACAGGCATCCGGCGCTCGAAACCGCCATTGCGCAGTTTCCATCAAAGGAATAGGTGCGAAAGCCGCTGTAAAAGTGTTCGAGATAGTCGTTGGCCAGCGCCTGGGTACACCATTGGTGGCCATCCGCGCTGTTGGTGCCGGCGACATAGGCGTTGTCGAAGAGCGCAAACTGACGGGCGATCGCATGTTGGTTCGGCGTCAGGGTTTCATCGAGGATGCAGAGACGCTTATCGCCGTTTCCCTGGGGCATGTCGCCAAGCACTTCGTCGTAGGTCCTGTTCTCCTTGATTATATACAGAACGTGTTCGATGGCTCCCCGGTATACCGCCCGATTTGGATTTAGCGCGCTGCGATCGCGATTCCATCCGTTGGCATTGGCGACAATCCGCGTGTTTGCCTTGAGGTCGGCGGTAAGGTCGACGACCGATACCGTGCCTTGAAACGCATGGACATTTTTCGGCGCACCGGCGAACCTGCCGCCGACGGAGCCGTTACCTTTCGTATTGAGGACGTACGCTCGCTTACCGGAACTTTCCATGGCGATCGCAATCGGATAGTAACCGGCCGGAATGAATCCTCGTACCGTTCCGGCGGCAAGGTCCATGACACAGACTGCGTTGTCGCCCCCGTTGCAGATATAGGCGATGCCATTTCGCACGGCTAGGGCGCATGGCATGCTGCCGAAAAGGTTCATGGAGCCCCAAGTTAAAGGCAGCGCGCGGACAAGCCTGCCCGATTTGATACTGATTTCGGACAGGCTGTCACTCGCGGAATTTGTCACGTAGGCGCGGTCCCGTTCTACTGCGATCGCGGTGGGATGAAGCCCCACGTTTACAGTAGTCGTGCGGCCGGTGGCCCGGCGGATCAACGACACCGTGCCGGTCGATGCCGTCCCCCGGGGGTCTACGACCACCATCGCGCTGCCACTCTTGGCGCGCTCGTCGTCCTTCGTGGCGAGTCGACCTCCCCAGTTTGAAACGATCAACGTACCCTCGTCAGCGCTGAGCTTCACTTCGAACGGCAAGTTCTGGACGTGAAACTCACGGACCCAACGGAGCGTTGTGAGGTCCAGCTCAGCGACCGCGTTCCGATCCGTGACGGCGACAAAAAGCCTCTTGCCGTTGCGAGTGATCGCCATGCCGCCGGGCCGGGGATTCCACCGAACTCCTGGAGGCTTAACGGCGATTTGCGTTCCGAGGACCAGGTGGCCGCGCAGGGCAGTGAGCTCCTGGACATAACCCGCCGCAGCGCTTACGTAGAGGCGGCTTCCGTCCGGCGACCACGCGATCCCGCGAAACCCGGCTCCGCTTCGCAGCCAGGTGTGCGACTGGTACAGCACGCCTCCCGGCGAGACGAGCAAAACACTGCCCTGATTGAGGACGGCCGCGTACGTGCCGGTCGGGTGAATGGCAATATCGGTCGGGCGAGCGTCAAAGTATATAGCGCCGGCAGATACCCGCTGCAGGGTCGAAACGATGAAGCTGCCATCCTGCTGTTTGCCGACCTGCAAGGGCGCGCGCTTGTCGCCTGCATTGGTAATCGCGGCGGCGAGCAGAATGGCCCCCAGGGACGCCAGAGTTCTGGCCCTATTGGCGATGATGCCGCCGAGCGAGTGCATATTCTGAACGGGCATTCCGGCTCCGATAGTCGTGCGTGCTAGTCTCACCTTAGATTAAGAATGGTACCACGAACGCAATTAGCACGCAAAGCAAATTTGATCAGTGGGCGAATGTCGATGTTCCAGTCACGGAACGCACATTGCAATCAGGATTTGGACGCAAATATTTGTGGAGTAAATGAAAGCAACCGGCGGTCATGGTTATGCTCCGCCGAACGGGTAGAGTGCGGGGAAAAGATTAAACGATTTCGGGCGAATCGCGCGTCATCCACCGTGCAGCGACTGCGCGGAAAACGATGTTTTAAGTTAGGGGCGAATGTACTAGCGTAAGGTGAGTTCATCGGGGCGCTCTTTCAGCGTTACTACAATCTCCTCCGCCTTATGGGTGCGGCCGCGGAAGATGCGGAGCCGTATGCGGTCCCCAGGTTTGTGCGGCAGTATGGCCTCCCTTACATCCCGCTCTTCGCCGATTTCCCGGGCATCGACTTCGAGAACGATATCGTTCATCTGTATCCCGGCAACACTGGCGGGGCTCTCCAAAATCACTTTGCTCACCATCACGCCGCGGAAGGCTGGAAGGCCGAGATCTCTCCCGACGCTCTCTGGAACCGCGCTGAACGATATTCCCAGCCAGGCCTTACGTTCTATCTTTGCAGGAGTCTGCCCCGTCGCGATAAGGTCGCGCACTATTCGCCTAGCGCTGTTGGAAGGTATTGCGAATCCCAGGCCGATGCTTCCACCGCCCGGACCGGCGCTCAGTATGGCGGTGTTGATGCCGACTAACTGTCCGTTGATGTTAGCGAGCGCGCCTCCGGAGTTACCGCGGTTGATGGGGGCATCGGTCTGTATCGCGCCTTCAAGCTTGTGCCCTTCTTCGACCTGGAGATTGTGCCGATTGAGCGCAGAGATCACGCCCAGCGTCACCGTGGAGCCCAGGCCTAACGGGTTGCCGACCGCGATCGACCATTCGCCTACCTGGACCTGGTCAGAATCACCGAACTCGGCGGCCGGGAGGCCTCGCGCATCGATGCGAATTACCGCAAGATCGGTTTGGGGATCTGCTCCGACGCGCCGCGCATAGTGCCATTGGCCGGTCGACAGCGTAACGCGAATACGGTTCGCGCCCTCCACTACATGGTTATTGGTAACGATGTATCCGTCTGGGGAGACGATGACGCCGGAGCCTTTGCCGTGCACTTCCCGATCGATGTAGACTGTTCCGATACTCTGGTCGTCCGACTTGAAATGCCCTATAGTATCGATATTCACCACTGCCGGCGCGATCCGCTTAACGGCATTGACGATGGGATTGGAACCGATATTCGAACCGACAATCTTCCGGTCGAGTATCTGCAGCGCGCGGCGCTGAGCCTCCTGGCTGCCGACGCTCTGCTGCCCCGTTGCCCGGACCAGCGTCCAGCCTAAGAGTATACCTAGGCCAAAGATGACGAGAAATATCGCAATACGGCGCGAGGCCATGGAAGTGCTCCTTGCTAAATGCGCTTGCGGTCCCGCAGCGAATTATATACTAGCCAGGGAAGTTCTATCGCCGTCCGGGGCGAGAAGGGGATTGAGTGATTCAGGCACGATTGGCGGTAAGACTAGCTTTTGATCCTGCGCAGAAGGTCGGCCATTTCGATGGCGACGACCGCAGCTTCAAATCCTTTGTTTCCTGCTTTCGATCCGGCACGTTCGATTGCCTGTTCGATGCTCTCGACGGTGATCACGCCGAAGGAGATGGGCAGGCCACTTGTGAGCGCGGCATTGGCCACTCCGGCGGTAACCGCTGAGGCGATATGATCGTAGTGCGAGGTTGCACCGCGAATAACACACCCCAGGGCGAGCAGGGCATCGTACTTGCCGGTTTGAGCCATAGCCTGGAGCGCCAGTGGTATCTCGAAACTCCCCGGCACCCAGGCGACCGAAATCTCGGCTTCCTCGGCCCCGTGCCGTTTGAGGGCGTCCAGGGCTCCCTCTAGAAGTGCTTTGGTAATGAAATCGTTCCAGCGACTCACTACTATACCGAACGTAAGCCCCGTCGCGGAGAGGCCGCCCTCAAAAACTGTACCTTGAAACACCGGTTAGCGCACCCTTCTCGAATTTCCAAGTATTGTTCCACATTATTGAGCTGTATCCCACTGTTCGATGTGCGAGGTGTTTTCTCCTCTTGCGGCGCGGGCGCAAATCCGGCATTTTAGCCGGGTCAAATGTCCTGATCGGCGTTCAATCGTTGTTCTGAAGAGGCTTCATTCTGGTCGGTAGGGTTGGATGTCGGCGGCGGTACGTGTCCCATCTTGTCGGTTTTGGTCTGAAGGTATCGCTCATTATGTGGATTAGGCTTTATATGGAGAGGCACCCACTCGGAGATTTCAAGTCCGTAGCCTTCGAGTCCCGCTACTTTCTTGGGGTTGTTGGTCATGAATCGGATCTTCTTGAGGCCAAGGTCGGTCATGACCTGCGCGCCGATCCCATAGTCGCGCAAGTCGGCCTTGAATCCGAGCATTTCATTCGCCTGTACGGTGTCCGCGCCCTTTTCCTGTAGTTCATAGGCACGGATCTTGTTGAGCAGGCCGATACCCCGGCCCTCTTGTTCGAGATAGATGAGCGCGCCACGGCCCTCATCGGTGATCATCGCGAGCGCCATCTGAAGCTGGCTGCCGCAATCACACTTCAGGCTGTCCAGCAAGTCGCCCGTTACGCAGGAGGAGTGCACGCGAACGAGGGCAGGCTCCCCGTCGGTAAGGTCGCCCTTAACGAGCGCGATCACGTGATGCGGCTCGACCGAGGATTCGTAAGCGACGACATTGAACTCGCCGTAGCGTCCGGTTGGAAGCTTGGTGGATGCGACACGCTTTACAAGTCGCTCTGTCCTCCTTCGATAGGCAATTAGGTCGGCAGTGGTGATCAGGCACAGGCCGAATTCCTCGGCGATGCGCTCCAGCTCCGGCAGTCGCGCCATGGAACCATCTTCGCCGACAATCTCGCATAATACGCCGCACGGCTGGAGCCCCGCCAGAACCGCGAGATCCACGGCGGCTTCGGTATGTCCCGCCCGCCTCAGCACGCCGCCTTCCGCGGCGCGCAGAGGGATGATGTGCCCGGGCCTTGCCAGGTCGGTGGGTTTGGCATCCGGATCGACGAAGACCTGCACAGTTTTGGCGCGGTCGTATGCTGAGATGCCGGTGGTCGTTCCGTGAAGCGCGTCCACGGTTATCATCATCGCAGTGCCGAGGCGCGCAGTGTTGTTAGATACCATGACGGAGAGCTGAAGCTCGTCCAAACGCTTAGCGGTCGCCGGCACGCAGGGTATGCCGCGTCCGTGCTTGATAATGAAATTCATTGCTTCTGGAGTGCATTTCTCGGCCGCCAGGATGAAATCCCCTTCGTTCTCGCGGTCCTCATCATCGACTACTACGACGATCTTGCCCTGCCGAATATCCTCGATTGCCGCCTCAATGCTGCTAAACGCCATTAGTGTCTCCGTAGGCTGGTGGTTGCTCGCCGGTTTGGTGTGCTGCCCGGCTACACCTATATTGTACGCCACGAAACCGAATCAATATCTCACATCCGTCGGTTCCGAGGCTTCGGCGCAAAATATGAAGGGAAGACACCGGAAAAAGGGACCATTCAGTTCCCGCTGTGCAGTTGCCGACACCTCACACGACCTTACCGGCTTCGATGTATGGCTCGCGGCCGCGTCCGTCCGGAACAAATGCGACCCGTGTACGTTTTCGAGGAAAATCCAACGCCTCGAGCCGAAAAAGGACACCAGCGCCTATTAATCGAAATTAGGTGAACGCTCAATCTGCATGCAAATGGGAATAGACGACTGCAATGTATTTGACCTTTTCGGCTGCCGGGATCGAGTTTGCTTACCGCCGCGCTATATTTCCGATGTACAATCACTTCTCGAATGAAATTGAATGGTACCGGCCCGATCCACGCGCCATCATCCCACTGGACGAATTTCACGTCTCACGCTCTCTGGCCAAGACGATCCGCCAGGGAATGTTCGAGATTACGTTCAATTCGGACTTCGAGGCAGTGATGCGGGGTTGCGGCGATCGGGAAGAGGGTACTTGGATCACTCAAGATTTCATGGAGTCCTACGGCGATCTTCACGCGCGCGGCAAAGCTCATAGCGTCGAAGTGTGGAGCGCGGGCAGGCTCGTGGGCGGCACCTACGGCGTAGCCCTCGGCGCGGCGTTCATGGCGGAGAGCATGTTCCATTATGAGACGGACGCTTCGAAGGTCGCGCTCCACGCGCTGGTCGAGAGGCTTCGTGCGCAGGGCTTCCAGCTTTTGGATACACAGTACCTTACGCCCCACTTGGCATCGCTCGGCGCTATTGAGATACCTCACAAAGAGTATTACGACCGATTGCGTCGGGCGATAAGGCTGTCGCGCACATTCGTCTGACGGGTTTCTGCAATCCAGCGACAAATCAGGAACATGGTCGCCGGGCGGATCGTCCATCGGGCATCAAAACCGCCTTCCAACGGATGATTCCGCCGATTTCCGGCGAGAAATTGCAGAAGGACAAATAATAATGGCAGCGGACAGGAATGCACCGATCCAGCATGGGATCGATAACGACCCGAACAACGATACTCAGTAGGGCGCAGCGCTCGGCGGCGCGGGCGCACGGTCACGGGCGCGGTAGCCGGTTCCACAGTCGGACCAATCGGCACGGTCGTCGGCGCGGTTGTGGGCGGTATTGCAGGGGCGGCAGCGAGTGGCGCGGCGGTTAACGCGGTCGATCGCGTCGACAATGACGATACGGTAACGGGACTGGGCGCGCATACTTCTCGCCGCGACGGAATGCAGACCGGCGGTCACGATGTCGATGGAACGCCGGATACGCGCGGCATTTCCGAGAAGGTCGCCGACGCGGTCACCGGAGACCGGATCGACGACAAGACGGGCAAGCCGGTAGCCTGAACCGCCGGTTGTTTAGGCACAACGTCTGCGTGAATCTTTATCGTCCTCCCTGCGCAATAGGCAGGGAGGGCGATTGGTCTCCCGGCTAACTCTTTTGGCTAACCTCTGTTGCTTTACAGTTTGAAAACCTACATTGTCGGCTTCACGTCGATATGGACATGATTGACGCCGTCAGGGAACAGGGCGTATACGTCGACTCCATGCCGTCGCGCCTCGAGCAGCGCCTTAGTTATGCGAGGATCGTTTATGTACTGCTCATCGGCGTAGTGTTCGTTTGCGAAGCGAGTGACAGGCTTACCCTGCGCGTCGATGCCCTTCTGAGGCGCCGGGAAAAACGGCCACGTGTCCTGACTAGAGGCAGAAGCGGCTCCCTGACCGAATTTGGAATCAGTATCAGCGTCCCTCTGCGCTGATGACGAGGTTCGCGTATCCTGTCGGCGCCCGCCACGCGAGGGCAGCGGCGGAGTGCCCCGCTGTCGTCCGCTATCGCTCGCGGCTCCGGACGCCGACGTTCCGCCGCCAAGCGCACCTGGGACCGATATGCCGGTATCCGGAAGGTGTATTGGTTCGGGAGCCTTTGGAAGCCCCATCCGGTATCTCCCCGGCGCAAGGGATCTCAGAAGCTCTAGTACCGCCTGGACCTCTTCCTCCGGGGCCGAGTTGAGGATGGAGTGGCCGCCAAAGCCCGAGATGTCAACGGCATAGCCGAGCGCATGGGGGTTGGCAGGGCTCTGCATGGCGTAGCGCGCCGTTTTGAAAGGCGGCCGCAGCAGCGAAGTGATCACGAGCGGCTTTGTTTCAGTGGAGCGGGATGCCAGCGAGTTGAGCATTTGAAACAGTTCCCCGGGCGGCTCCGTAAAGTAGGATATGGGAGCGGCCTTAACCGCGCGAACAGGAACATTGCCGCCCTGCCGCCCGCCGCTATCGCCCGTGCCTCCGGAGTTGGGCAGAGCGGCACGGCCGGTTCCACGGTCACCTGTGTTCCGCGTATCGCTCTCGGTCGTGTCCGCATCGGGTTCTACCGCGTCGGTAGTGTCCGGCGCGACAATGTCTTGTCCGAGGCGGTTCTGCGAAGCGATTGGCGCGATCCATTGGAAGATGCCGGTGGATCTCAGGCTTTCAACCTGGGCGCGGTCTCGTTCGCTGCTAAGCAGGCGCACCTGGCCTCGATCCACGAGGCTGCAAAATTCGCGCGCGCCATTTCTTACGTCGGTGCGATCGGTGGACGGCTTAGGGCGCGAAATCGTGTCGCCTGCCTGAACGGGCGTTGCAATGGGCGAAGTTTTGGCTGCACTTTGCTTTTTGCGCGGGCTTCTTGATTTCCGCTCCGGCGCCGCGGGCTGAAGGACCGCGGAGCCGTCTATCGGCTGAGGGCGCGGCGGCTTGTGAACATCGACGCTGCCGCTGCGCGGCTCGGCGGCGCCGGCATTCCTCGAATCGCAGGTAACCAGCCAGCCTATACTCACCGCGAAAAGACAGGTGGACAAGGTCAATCGTACCATGCACATCTCCCCCGTACCCGGACTATGACACTAAACAGTGGCGC
>JAYTEU010000645.1:0-8179 GCA_043734985.1 Chthonomonadaceae bacterium | reverse complement strand
AACACTCTATGAACCGTTCGCCGGATCAGGCGCAGTTTCGCTTGCAGCTGCCGCAACCAGACGCGCCACGCGATTTGTTCTTTCGGATTCCAATGCCGCACTAGTAGCACTATGGGATGAGATCATCAACAGGCCCAACGCCATTGCGCGAGCGTACGAAGACCTTTGGCATGCACAAAGCGGAAGCGAGCGGGAATTTTACGACACTATCCGGCGGGAATTCAATTGTGAACCTCGGCCCGACCGCTTTCTTTATCTTTTGGTCAGGTGTGTAAAAGCTTCGGTGCGATACAATGCCTACGGTGAATTTAATCAGAGTCCCGACAACAGACGCAAAGGCACGCGTCCCAGCACAATGGCTTCTCACATACATAGCGCGTCATTGCTCTTAAAAGGGAGAGCGATAGTTCAACCGGTGGATTACACGCACGCAATCCGTGATGCGACTTGTGCCGACCTCATCTATATGGACCCTCCCTATCAGGGCGTCTGCGGCACACGCGATCCCCGATACCTGAAAGATGTACGGTTCGAGGAGTTTGCCGGCGCCTTGGCCGAAATGAATGATCGTGGACTATCCTACATCGTTAGCTACGACGGACATAACAGCCTGAGATCCTACGGGCAGCGCCTACCTGAGTGTCTCGAACTTGAGCACATTTATGTTCATGCGGGTCGATCTACACAGGCTACTTTGCTTGGCCGTGATGCCCAAACGGTGGAATCTCTTTATCTCTCTCCGGCATTGTCGGCAAGATTGCACAGCGCACAACTAAACCCTACACTGGAGATTTGCGCGTGAGCGAAGCAGATTATTCTCAGGAATTCTTAGAGCGCCTGCATAAGGTCACGAGACAACGCCCTAAACGGGTGATTGACCATATTCTTCAGCATGGCTACATCACAACGGATGAGTTGAAGGAACAGTATGGTTACAACCATCCACCCAGGGCCGCGCAGGATGTGAAGGACGAAGGAATTGGACTGGTTATGGAACGTGTGGCTGGCCCCGACGGCCGGAAGATCGCACGATATAGCTTTGCGGCGGAAGGCGAGACACGCCCTAGCATGGCCGGAGGTCGTCAAGCCTTTCCCAAGAGCCTAAAGATTAGCCTCATAGAGATCCAAGGTGCAAAGTGCGCAATCTGCTCGGGTGAGTTTATTGCCAGATACCTACAAATCGACCACCGAATTCCGTATTCAGTCGTTGGTGACACTGCGACCAACCCACAATATCCTGCGGGATTCATGCTCCTCTGTGGCTCGTGTAACCGAGCAAAGTCCTGGTCGTGCGAACATTGTGAAAACGGTACGACGCACAAGGATTCAGAGGTTTGCGCCTCCTGCTATTGGGCTAGTCCAAGCGAATATTCACATATCGCGATGGCCGACATCCGTAGGCTCGACGTGATTTGGCAAGGCGACGAAGTTGAGGTGTTCGATCAGATACGGGGACAAGCTGCGCGCCTGAAACTTGAAGTACCCGCGTACGTCAAGGTCGCTCTAAAGAAACGACTAGAGGAATTGGATGATAAGGCGCCGGCCACTTGACAAGTCCGGCTGAAATGCCAATGGTGACAGGACCGTGAGCGACGACACTGACTCATGGAATTTCGACATGGATCCCTCTACAGCCGCCGTGAATTGACCCCTATATGAGTTGAGTCCCTTAAAGCCATACTTTTGGGACAGGCGCAATACAAGGAGTGAGGGCATTTACCAATGAACGTGCGTGGATTATTCGGCGCGGCGACCGCGCTGATAGGTCTCGGGCTTACCGCCGGATGCGCGGTGCTGCCTCCCGGCTCGACGACCCTTTCCGGCAAGAGGCTGATCGTGACCCTCAACTATAGTGGGTTTATCAATCCGAACTACCACTACTTCTTCATCGTTAACAACGCAGGCGACCAGAATGCGCCAGGCCCCGTGCCGGTCGTGCTGCCGCCGTATGGCAACGGGTTTGCAACCGGGTCCGGCGCCAACGCGGGCGGGCTGACCGACTTCGTGCGCTTCGACAACTTTCAGCCGGGCAATAACGGCTACACTCTCTACCATGTAGTCGGCGATCCGAACCGTTCGTCGTTTGTAAACGAAGGCAGTCCCGTCACCACCACGCGCCCCGATCCAAACGACCCTAGGACCGGCAAGCAGCTTCAGTTCCAGCTCGACCTATCGCAGCTCGTAACCGATTCGAACGGAAAGCCGCTGCCGGCAGACCAGGCCGTCACAGCGGCGAAGAGTATTCGCTTTCTGCAGATGAACATTATCTCCACGGATATAGTTCCGACGGACCTCGGAACTCTCATTAACAAGCAGGTGGACTCTCTGGGGGATACGCGCACCTCCACCGGCCAGAGCACGTTCATCGTGCTGGACGTCTCGCAGAACCGCGTCTATCGTAACAGCGATTTTATCGGTCAATTTGCCTTCGAGCCGAGTGACGACGATATCTTCGGCAGCTCCAACCCAGACCCCTCGCTCGATCTCGTGGATTGGTCGGTCGAAATACGCCAGCAGTAGCACAGGCACGAAGGATGGCGCCCGCAAGAGGATTGTCGGCCCTCTGCGTCGAAAGTGTCGCAAAAGCTCGCGCAGTTTGTCTATAACTTTGTAATGATCTGCAATCCGCAGAAAGGATGCTTACAATCAGAATTATGTTGAACAAGAACCTCGCCCGCTACACCGTCAGGGGCATATCCGGCATTCTGGCCTGTCTCGTACTGACCGGCTGTACCACCGGCAGTAAATCGACCACGGCTGCTTCGCCCACTCTATTTGTCACCGATGGAGTAAGCAACCGCGTCGTCCAAATTCCCAACATCACCCAGTCTACCTGGACCGCGCTTGGCACGCTGGGCTCCGGCGTCGGCCAATTCAACCGGCCTTCCGGGGTATTTGTCGACGCCCAGTCTCATCTCCTGATTGCAGATACGAACAACAGCCGTATCGTACGGGTGGACGCTATCGGCGGAGCGAACTGGACATCCTTCGGAACGGCGGGCGCCGGAGCCGGACAGCTCAGCCTGCCGCGCCAGGCCGTGTCAGACTCGACCGGCCGCATCTTCGTTGTGGACACTGGTAACAACCGCATCGTGCGGTTCGACAGCATCTCCGGGAACAATCCGGTCTCGTTTGGAGCGGCAGGAGCAGTCGTAGGCCAGTTCAGCGTTCCAACGGGCATCGCGCTGGACAGCGCGAACCACATCTTCGTACTCGACAGTGGGAATAATCGCGTGGTGCGCATGGACGACATCACCGGCGCAAATATCGTGACTTTCGGCTCGGGCGGAACGGGGATCAACCAATTCGCGACGCCGATGGGACTTTACGTCGATGGCTCCAATCGGATCTACGTGACGGATACCGGCAACAACCGGATCGCCCGGTTCGACGATATGACTGGCGCGGGCTGGCGGGCCCTGGGCGCGCTCGGGGATAGCCCGAGCCAGTTCAGCAGCCCCTCGGGAATATTCGCGGACCCTCAGAGCCGGATATATGTCACCGATACGGGGAACAACCGCGCGGTACGAATGGACGACATAAGCGGCAAAGGGTGGGTGGCAGTACTTCAAAATACCGATGCCAATCACTTCAGCCAACCGCTTGGAATCTACTGACCTGTAACGGTTTTCGGCGAAACTTGATTCAGCCCGTTCTGCAAAGGTTCAGTCTGCTTAACGCGAAATGGTCCCAGCCGTCATCCACGGAGGGGACCATTTTTGCACTTTAACTCCGCGCTCTCAGAGAGTGTGCAAAAAGCGCGGAATACGCCCCCTGGCCCTCGACCCGCACGCGGGTACCCGGTCCGGGGGATGGGCAGTGCAATGCACCAAAACTCCCCCAGAATTGGGGGCTGGGGGGCGCTTTATGCATACGCGCAACGACCCTCCGGTTCATACCCGAATTGGCAGGGCGCGCAGACTCTATCGCTTACTCACGCTGCCATCCGTAGCGGTGTCGCCTCCAGCCTGGGAGTGGAGGCGGGCTCGAACTTATCGCGGCTGGCGAGCTTGCCCAATTTTCGCTCCGTCTTATCCTGGTACATGCGCGTGTCGGCGACGGACAGCAGCCCGGCCGGATCCTGTGCGTCGGCGGGGAAACACGCGTATCCGATACTTACGCTCACTCGCAGCGTGCCGAGCTTTTCGTGAACCAGGCGTGGATCGTACGCTTCCACGGCCCGCACTAGCGCGTCCGACAGCGCCTCCGCCTCGCAGGCATCGCCCGAATTCAGGATGATCAGGAACTCGTCGCCGCCGTACCGGCCCACCATGCCCCGGCCCTCAACCTCGTTACGGAATATCTGCGCCACATCCCGGAGCACTTCATCGCCCTTCTGATGGCCGAAGTTATCGTTTATGGGCTTGAAGCTGTCGAGATCCATGCAAAGCAGTGCGAAGGCGTCGTCCGGCCCGTACACAGCCGTATCCTTTCCGGAAAGTTGAAGATCCGGCATCATGGCAGGAATTGGCGCCCCGGGAATATCCCAAACCTGGGCGGCGGACAAATTGTCACGGCGTGTGGCTGCCATTCGGCATTTGTCCTCGACTTGCTCGGTGATATAAAGGATGTTGAACACGCCCGTGAGCGAATCCGTGAATGCCTGGCTCCTTGTGCGATCGTAGAGCATGCCGTTGTACAGGGCCATGGCGGCCCGCTCCGCGATCATCTCCAGCAGGTGCTTATCGTGGCTGGAGAACGCGGCATCGGACGTATGGTAGAGATTGATGGTGCCGAGCGGCCTGCCCTGATGCACGATCGGCACGATGAGCGCCGTCTTCAGCGCCTGCCATTGGGCATAGGGCGAGCTCTGAAGCATCAAATCCTCGTTGTCGAATTCGCCATGGTAAGACTGGCGGGTATTCAGCACCTGCATCGATCGGCAGCGTTCATTGAGCGAGCGCGACTGGGCGAAGAACTCCCGGTTTACGCCCACGGCCGCCCGAACGTTGAGCGTCTCCGTGCTTTCGTCCTTGAGCAGGAAGAGGCAGGCGCCGCCCGGGAAGATCGCCTCCAGTTTCCTGGCAAGGATGTCCAGGGTCTCTTCAAGTCCCAGGCTCGACGACAGCGTTTGCGCCACCTCGTAGAGCGCCCACAGGTCCGAGGAGGCACGCTGGATGTCGCGCGCCGCCTGCTCCGATTTGGTCGCAACCTCGCGCTCCTGGCTCTTCGCAACCAGGGGACCTTCGCCCTGCGCCGCCATCTCCTGGATCACTCCCTCGATGATCGCGTCGAACGCGACTACGATGACCGGATCGAAATGCGTTCCGGCATCTTTCCGTATGACGCCGAGCGCCCGCTCATGCGTCCAGGCGCCGCGATAGGACCGGGAAGAGGTCAGCGCGTCGTAGACGTCCGCTACCGCTAGGATCCGCGCGACGAGCGGTATGTTTTCGCCGACAAGCCCTTCCGGGTAGCCCGAACCGTCCCACTTTTCGTGGTGATACTTTACGCCGGGCAGAACCGGCCAGGGAAACTCCACCGGATCCAGAATAGCGGCGCCGATCTCCGGGTGCTTCTTGATCTTATCGAACTCCTCCTCGGTAAGGCGGCCCGGCTTGAGCAGCACGTACTCCGGCACGCCGAGCTTGCCGATATCGTGCAGGAGCGCGCCGGTGTTGACGCCTTCCAGCTCGTTCCCGCTGATCCCTAGTTTCTTTGCAGTCGCCACCGCATAGCGCTGCACGCGCAGAATGTGCTGGTGGGTGTACTGATCCTTGGCATCGATAGCGAGCGCGAGGCTCTTAATAGTCGCCAGGTAGAGATCGGCAAGGTGCGCCTGGCTGTCCTGAAGCTCCTCGATGTGCTGCTGCTTCTCCTCCGCGCGTGCCATGTAGACCGCATACGAGCGATAGGTCAGGTACACCACCGGGCTTCCGCACAGAAGAAGCGCCCCGATATTCGGCCCGCCCAGCATGATGGCGAAACTGGAGATACACGCTCCGGCGAAGTAGCTCGGGGCCGTCCAGAGGAACGTCTCCTTCCAAAGCGGATAGGGCTTCTCGCCGGTGCACAGCGCGATGATGATGGAGACGCCGCCCGTGTTTACCGCGTAGTTCACAAGCGTTGCGGTGACGATGGCGAAAAAGGTCACCGGCATCTTCATCTCCACCACGGCCGAATGTCCGTTGATGGCATAAAATGCGGTGCTGGCCAGGCCGACTTCGAAGAGCCCGAGGCAGACGTTGAAGGCAAGCTGGTAGAACGGCTGGCGTTTGGGATACATGCAGCCGGAGAGGCAGCCGATACCGCCGATCAGGAGCGCGGGCGCCGGGCCGAAGCGGAGCATGCAAGTAAACGTTAGGACGAAGCCGAGGGACATGGAGCCGGCGTCTTCAGAGGCTACCTTTTGAAGGAGCGTGATCTTCTTCCCGCCGCAGACGATCGCCAGCAGCGTGAAAACGAGCAGCTCCCAAATGGGCGCATTGGTTTGCTTTTGTCCGAAGAGTGTTACGCCCAGGCTGAGGGCAATTCCGGCAAAACAGACACAGAATATATAGATGCGCGCCGGCAGCGGAAGCTTTCGCATTAGTTCGGTCCTCGGTAAAACGGCGATTATCGTATTGGCGGTAAAACGCCGGAAATCAGTTAGATCGTGCCGCCCATGTTTCATCTATACATGAAGCAGACGCTGGAAGATTCATTCCATAGAATCGAGTAAATAACGCAACGAACACTGAGAGATCAACGGGGAAACCACAGCCGCGACCGGCAGATCAGCGCTTTCGCGCTACCGCAAGTGTCCTGGTTAGGTATGGCAGGCCGTCTGGGGTTGCTACCAGGTTAACTGGAGTTCCTAACAGGTGTGCGGGAGCCTCGAATGTGGCACGAAACAGGTAGACCGATTGCCGGTCAACGGCAATACGCAGCATATTTCAGATTTAGGAGTGGTTCACGTGAGATCTAAAAATAGCCATCGTGGCATA
Source organism: Chthonomonadaceae bacterium (assembly GCA_043734985.1). Classification (GTDB taxonomy): domain Bacteria; phylum Armatimonadota; class Chthonomonadetes; order Chthonomonadales; family Chthonomonadaceae; genus DATGJU01. The sequence goes on along the minus strand of JAYTEU010000645.1, from coordinate 1,253 downwards.
AAAGGGTTTACCCTTATCGAATTGCTGACTGTCATCAGCATAATCGCCGTTCTGGCGGCAATACTCTTCCCGGTGTTCGCACAGGCACGAGAGATGGCGCGGGGAACCGTGTGCCTCTCCAATATCAGGAACGTCGGCGCTTCGGCGACGATGTACGCGCAAGACTACGACGAGACGGTCATTCCCTGGCGCAACTGCCCGGTACAGACGTCGGAAGGCGTTACACCGATCGACGTTCAGTTGGCGGCGGCATGGACGTCTACCCTGCAGCCCTATCTGAAGAGCAGCCAGGTGCTCTTTTGTCCTTCGTTCTCCGAGACGGGCACGGCGAACGCGATGGACCAGGCCGATTGCGACGGCGATGGCACGCCGGGCAGCGGCTCCGCGGGATTCATCCCGGCCGACGTCTACCTTTCCCACTACGCCATCGGGTTCCATGTGACCTTCAACGGCGGGCAGTGCGATTCGACCGGCGGCGCCCCGTATGCGCACTTCGCCGGAAGCGGATGGACGAACGAAGGCGGAAGCTACCACTTCTACGCGCAGCACCTGGGCAACGTGGTCGATGCTTCTCGAACGGCGTTCGTGGGTGATGGGCTTACCTGCCAGGCGCACAACGACGACGGCCCTCTGCTGGGAACGCTGCTGGGCTGTGAATCTCGGTTCCGGCATCGGGGCGGCGCCAACCTGGGCATGATGGACGGGCATACGAAGTGGGTATCGAATAACCCCGAGCGCCACGTGATGCAGGACGAGAGCGGCTGCTTTTTCGAGAGATACTTTACATCCGATAAGTAGGTTTAAGGGATGTTTCATGGAAGGAAGGAGAACTCACCATGCAGTTCCGAACGTTTCTGTCGCGGAGCCTGCTGCTGATTGCGGCGGCGCTTGCAATCCTGGCTTCGGGGTGCGCGCAGTATGCCGATGCCTCCGACCCGGATCCGCACTACTATAAGGGTAAGCAGTTCGTTCACAAGCGAACCGATTAGGGCCGCCCGGACGCGGCGAGAGAGGTGGGGTGACGAGTGTCGCCTCACCTCCTTTTTCCCTGAGCATTTAACCTGGGTAGTATTCACTGAGCCGTCACATTTTCCCAGCCTTACTTGACAACCCTGCCAAGCTGTGATATATTATCCGTGCTGGCGGCACCCTATTTCCGACAACTAGGGCGAGTGGTGGAATGGCAGACACGCTAGTTTTAGGAACTAGTGCCGCAAGGCGTAGGGGTTCAACTCCCCTCTTGCCCATGCCCG
>JAYTEU010000644.1:0-1740 GCA_043734985.1 Chthonomonadaceae bacterium | reverse complement strand
GGGGTAGGGCGGGCGCTCTATACGGCGCTGCTCAGCGTTCTGCCGCTGCAGGGCTTCTACAATGCGTACGCGGGGATCACGCAGCCGAACGCCGGCAGCGTCGGGCTGCACGAGGCGATGGGGTTTGAGCTGGTCGGTGTTTACCGCCAGGTCGGGTACAAGCTTGGCCGTGGGCACGACGTCGGCTGGTGGCAGCGCTCGCTTCAGCCGCATGTGGGGCCGCAAGCCGCGCCGGTGGCCCTCGCCGAGGTTTTGGCATCGGAAGCCTTTCGCGCCATATTGAGCCGACAAGCGGACGTGCAGGGTTGATGCGCGGCATGACAACGCACTGCTGACAATGTTAACCGAGTTTGAAAGTAGGCGCAATGTACGAACGTGCAAAATCCGAAAAATGTCGCGTAAAGCATCGGTTGCTGTGGCTGCTGCTAGTGGCGCTCCCGCTCTCGTGCAACGGGGAGGCAAAGCAGGATGATGTCTATCTACAGAAGGCTGCAATCCTCAATGTTGCCGGCCTTATGGGCAAAAATAAGGCGGAAGTGGCGGCTCAGCTCGGGAAACCGACGAGCGACCTGCCTCCCGGAAAGATCAATAAGAACGAAAATGTATGCAGCTATAAATGGAGCGAAGCGGATACCCTGGGGCTGATCGTGGCGTTCGTTTCCGGCAGGGCCGCTTCAATTTCCATGACGCTGAAGCGCCCGGTACACTCTCCTGACGCGGCCCTCAAGTTCTTCGGTGTCGACATATCGGGAAAAGCGGGCGGAACGGGCACGCAATCCGCAAAGTGGTGGACCGGGACGTTCAACGGAGTCGCTTACTCGCGGATCGGCAGCACGAAATCCAGCCCGGACGGCGACGAGTGGGCGACCATCAAAGCGGAGCAGTAGCAACCATCCATCTTTATTTGGCGCGACTACCGGAATTTGAAGGTCATGCGTGAACCCGTGGCGAACCTTCCGCAAGAATGAGATAAACGGGCCGGCGATTGTATGCGAATGTAAAGGAGACTGCTCACATGGAAATGGGAATAATCGGTCTTGGGAGAATGGGCGGCAATATGGCCGAGCGGCTCATTCAGCGCGGCCACCGGGTTGTAGGTTGCGATCCTTCACCAGAGGCCCAGGAACGCGTGCGCAAGGTCGGCGTCGAGACTGCCGGATCGGTTGCAGAGCTCGTCGGCAAACTCCAGCAGACGCCGAAGGTCGTATGGAGCATGGTCAAATCGGGCGACGTCACCGAAAACGTCCTGCTGGAGACGGCCGCGCTGCTGGCGCCCGGGGATGTTTTGATCGACGGCGGCAATTCACGTTTCTCGGACTCTAAGCGCCGCTACGAGATTATGAAGGAAAAAGGTATCAAGTTTCTCGATGCCGGCACCTCCGGCGGTATCTGGGGACTGACCGAGGGCTACTGTTTGATGGTGGGCGGCGATGCGGATGCCTTCAAGACGATCGAGCCGCTGCTGCTCTCGCTTGCGCCGGTAGACGGATTGATGCATACCGGCCCGGCCGGCTCCGGGCACTACGTAAAGATGGTCCACAACGGCATCGAGTATGCCCTGATGCAGTCGTACGCCGAGGGATTTGAGATACTGAAGGCCTCGCCCTACCCCGACTTGAACCTGGGCGATATCTGCGACCTGTGGATGCACGGAAGCGTCGTACGCTCCTGGCTTCTCGACCTGGCAAAGGACGCCTTCAAGAAGGATCCGAACCTGGACAATATCGTCGGATACGTTGA
>JAYTEU010000643.1:0-5473 GCA_043734985.1 Chthonomonadaceae bacterium | reverse complement strand
GTTGAGGGTTACCTGGAATCCGCCGCTATCGGCATCCTGACCGGCTTGAACGCGCACCGCCGTGTTTGCGGATTGGAGCCCGCCGTTCCGCCCCGAGAGACCGTGCTCGGCTCACTATGCCATTACCTCGTCGAAAGCGACCCGAAGCACTTCGCCCCGATGAACTCGAACTGGGGAGTAGTCCCAGAGCTCGACGGCCCCCCCGTCCGCGACAAGCGGGAAAAAGGCAGACTTAAGGGCGAACGCGCTCTGGCCGCGATGGACTCGTTTGTGAAAGGGCAGTAGGCAGTAGGCAGTAGGCAGTAGGCAGTAGGCAGTCGTGAAATGCAGATACCGAATACCGAATACCGATTGCCGAATTATGCTACTGCCGACTGCCGATTGCCTACTGCCCGGAGTGAGTGACCGATGAACCTATCCGAAATCCATGCTCGCCGCCAACTAGGGCGGGCCGTTACCGGGATGGCGGCGGTGCTGCTGCCTTTTTCCGAATCGGGCGAGATCGCCGAGGATGCGTATGCCGCCTGCCTTCAGGAGACGGTCCGGGCAGGCCTGACGCCTGCCGTGAATATGGACACCGGGTATGTCAATCTGCTGACGGAGGGCGAGAAGGCGAGAGTGCTTCGACTGGCGCGTGAGGCGCTGGGCGGCGAGCCCTTCGTGGCGGGCGCTTACATCGAAGGGCAGGAGGGCGACATAGCCGACCTGTACCGGCGGGAGATCGGGCAGATCGCGGAGCAAGGCGGCGTGCCGATCCTGTTTCAGACGTCCCGCCTTCACAACCGCCCGCCTGCGGAAGTGGTCGATGCCTACTCACGCGCCGTACAGGATGTTCCGGTTGCCTACGGCTTCGAATTGGGCCGGATGTTTGCGCCCAATGGGGAGATATGGTCGGCGGAGGTGGCGGAGGGCATTATGTCCATTCCGCAGATCGAGGGAATGAAGCACTCCAGCTTGGACCGCGTGATCGAAGTGGAGCGGCTGGCCTTGCGCGACCGCGTCCGGCCGGATTTCAAAATCTTCACCGGCAACGACCTGGGCATCGACATGATCGAGTACGGCAGCGACTATCTGCTCGGACTCGCCGCCTTCTCGCCGGCGAAATTCGCGGAGCGCGACCGCCTCTGGCAGGCGCGGAACACGGACTACCTCGCCGTCGCGGACGCTCTCCAACTGCTCGGCAACATCGCATTCCGGCCGCCCGTCCCCGCCTACAAGCACTCCGCCGCGATCTTCCTGAACCTGCTGGGCAAAATCCCGACCGCCAAAACGCACCCGCGCTCGCTCGAGCGCCCGCCGTGGGAGCGCGAGATACTCACGTCCTGCGCGAAGCGATTGGGGCTGATCTGATCTGGATTCAAGACAAGTGACGCCCGACAGGACACTGGTATCAGCCAGGTATTGCGATCGTCGGTGAACCGCAACGATCGGAGCAATCGCCGAAGCAGGTACAAAACCGGCCATCGTCTGAATAGTTGGTTGGGCAAATCAAGAAAATAAATCTAAAATGCCCCCGTCTTTAGACATGGGGATGAATGGATTTACTGTATAATGCCCTCAGGCCGTACAGGCCGGAATTGAGAAGGCGAGGAGCTATCCGCATGTTTTTGACGTTTTTTACGGGCGACCAGACGGTGCAGTGCGCCCTGAATGAGGTAGACTTCGCACGGTTTCGCGCAGAATTCGAGGCTTACAGGTCCAGTGGGCTGCCGCTCGGGGGCGTCTACTACGACGCAGGCATCAAGGCGGAGTTCTTTGTCAGTTTTCAGACTATGAACGTGGCTGAAGTGACCGATAAGCCTCGGCCGAGGATGCGGCCCTCTCCCGTCGAGACAAGTGCGAACCATACTCCGTGATTTCTGAGCGAAACGAAGAGCGAGTTCGACCTATCTTAGATCGCATTGCGCAGCTCGTCGGGAGTGATGGTCGCGACACCGTGCTTACGCACCACGCAGGCTCCGGCAAGATTGGCTAGCTCGCCCGCTTCGACGTCGGACGCCCCGCATACCAGGGCAAGCGCCATGGTCGCGATCGTGGTATCGCCCGCGCCCGCAATGTCCGCAACCTCGACAAGGTGCGCGGGTATCTCGTAGTATTCCCCGCTCCGAAGCCACAGGCAGAGCCCTCGCGAGCCCCTCGTAACCATCAGCGTTTCAATGTCCATCGATCTTGCCAGACGCTCTCCGTACCGGTGCAGCGCTTCGCGATCGTTCGGCAGCGGCGCGCCGCCCAAATCTTCGGCCTCCACCTGATTCAGGGACAGGACGCGCGCCCCTTTGAGCCAGCGCGCGCTCGGAGGCTTCGGATTCGTGATCAGCGGCTTGCCCGCTTTAGCCGCTAACTCAATCAGGGCGCCTGCCAATTCTTCCGTAAGGACGCCCTTGCGGTAGTCCGATACAAGGACGCCATCGACGCTTGGCAGTATCCGGGCGACGTGGCCGAGCAGGTCGCGACCGACCTCATCCGACACCGGCTGGATCTGCTCCCTATCGATTCGCAGCACCTGCTGGCTCTGCGCGATGATGCGCGTTTTCCGTGTAGTCGGTCGGCTGGGATCGGTTACGATGCCCGAAGTGTCCATGTCCGAAGCTTCCAGGTCGCGACAGAGCACACGGGCGATATGGTCGTTCCCGACTACTCCAGCCATGGCTACCGACGCGCCCAACGCCCGAAGATTGTTGCCTGCATTGGCCGCGCCGCCGGGCTTGAACTCATCGGAAACCACTTCGATGACCATGACCGGCCCCTCTTGCGAGATGCGTTTCGCGGAGCCATAGAGGTACTCATCCACCATCAGGTCGCCGATAACCAGAATGGACCGGCTCGGGAATTGCGCGATGATCTCGGCCCGCCGCGCCTGGCTTAGCCTCTCTTCCATACTGGTAACGCCCCCCACGAATTTGCAATACAAATCATTTCCGGATCGAACGCACACCAATCCACCCGCGAGCGAGTGGGGAGACGGGGCTTATGTTCTATCGCTGTTCACACCATCTTCATCATCTTATGTGTCTGCGGGATTACGCGCACTTCGCGCAGGCGGCGCGATGCAAGGGCATGGAACCGGAGCAGAGTAGACGGAGGCACGGTCTTCGGCTCGTGCCCGAACGGGGTAACGGGCTGTAGGATGAGCGGAATGTTCGGATCGACGGCCGCAATCGTCTCGATCACGGCGTCCAGTTCCAATTCCGTCGTGCCCAGGGTAACCACCAGCTTGCCGTAAACATCGACCTCTTTGGCGACTACCAGGAATTCGCGGTGGCGGCGAAGCGTCTCTTCGGCGGTCAGCCCGGTAGCGGAGGGCGCTTTGAAATCCATGGAGACGGTATCGAGGAGCGGCAGCAGTCGGCGCAGATGGCCGGGCAGCATGCCGTTCGTCTCCAGGAACACCTTCAGGCCGAGCGCGCGCGCTTCCGGCAGCCACTTCTCGAAGAACGCGGCGTGAAGGAGCGGCTCGCCACCCGTAATAGAGATCGAATGGTGCGGCTCCGCCAGGTAGCTTCGGACGATTTCGGTCAATGCCGACGCCGCGATAGGGTTCTCCACCGTGCGGAAGGACCAGCTTCCAGGAACGGTTTCGACGCGGCAGCGCACGGGGATGGGCGACTCCTTCAGCGTCTCCGGGCTGTCGCAGTAGGTACAGCGGAGGTTGCAGCCGTACGTCCGCACAAACACCTGCCGATGCCCTACCAGGACGCCTTCGCCCTGGATGGAGGAGAAAATCTCGACCAGTCTGGCTTTCGGCTCTGTCAACATCGGGGATAATATCGCCGAGGCGCTTAACTCCTGAATAAGCACTATTTACGCCTCGCCGCGCTGTTGACGACGCAGTTCATCCAGTTCCGACTGCATGCGGGCATTCTCTTCTTTCAGGCTCTCCGCGCGGTTTTCGGCTTCCAGCAGCCGTGCGTTCTGCGCTTGCAATAGTTGGGCGCGCTCATTTTCCGTCTGCCGTTGTGCTCGCTGAGCCTGGTCCGCAGCCTCACCCAGCGTAAGAATAAATTCGTTTTGAAGAGGATCGTAAAACCGAAGGTACGCGCCAAGCATTACCAAATCCAAGCCCAACTGCTCGCTGTACAAGCGATTATCGTTCAATTCGATGGGAATGTATTTGCCGTCGATCAGCCGATAGCCTTGCAGCGGCGGCTTAAGGTACTCATGGTTAGGGTCGAACAGGAAGTACTCTTTCGCCTTCCACACGTCGCGATAGAGTGCGAACTTGCGATCGATATCCTGCCGCATCGTGGATCGAGAGGTGAACTCGAAGACCACGTCCGGCAGCTTTCCGCCCTCTTCCCACGATTTGTACGAAGGCCGGATGCGGTTCGGTATATCGAAGACGACGTAGCAGTCCGGCGAAACGCGGTCCTTGGGAACCCCCTCGTTCCAGTACACGAAGTTGTTGCCAATGACGTAGACCTCCGGCCGATGTCTAAACCAGAATTGGAGGAACTGAATGCAGTTCAGCGTCTCGCGTACGTGGCTCTCGTCTTCGCCCAAGGGTTTCCCATCTCCGGTCGGATAGACGACTGGTCTGCGCGTGCGCAGCGTCGGCGTCCTCAGATCAGACTGCGTTTCCGTGGCTTTGATTGCGGCCATGGTAGTGATCACTTTCAATAATCGATTATCGTCAAGCAGCCTCTTTTACGAGCGCAACGATCTTGGCGGCGGCCTCCTGCATGGTCTCCGCGGGCACGAGATTGGCGTCGGCCAGGATCTTCGCGCCCTCTTCCGCGCGGGTTCCGGCCAGCCGCACGACAAGCGGCACCTGAATGCCGATGGTCCCGGCCGCAGTGACGATACCCTTGGCGACCTCATCGCAGCGGGTGATGCCCCCGAAGATGTTGATCAGTACGCCCTTGACATTCGGGTCCGACAGTACGATCTGAAGGCATTTCGCGACCCGCTCCGACTGAGCGCCGCCGCCCACGTCAAGGAAGTCCGCAGGGGCGCCGCCCGCGCGCTTGACTTCGTCCATGGTCGCCATCGTCAGACCCGCGCCGTTGCAGATGATGCCCACGTCGCCGCCGAGCCGAACATAGGCGATATCCTCTTTATGCGCCTCCGCCTCGATGGGATCGTCCTCGCTCTCCTCCGCGTAGACGGCGAACTCCGGGTGGCGGAAGAGCGCGCTGTCGTCGATCTGGAACTTCGCGTCGGCGGCCATCATCCGGCCATCCTCGGTGACCGCAAGCGGATTGATCTCGGCGAGCGACCCGTCCGAGGCGACATACGCCGTGTAAAGCTCGCGAAGAAAGACCACGGCCTTGTTGATGACGGCCGGGTCCAGCTTTGCATCGTAGCATACTTGCCGCAACTGATAGTCGCGCAGGCCCTCGATCGGATCGATCGGCAGATGGGCGATCGCGTCCGGGTCCTCCTCGGCGACCGCTTCGATATCCATCCCGCCCTTCGCGCTGACGATGATGACGTCGCGGCGCGTGTCGCGGTCCGGCACCACGCCCAGGTAGTA
>JAYTEU010000642.1:0-9602 GCA_043734985.1 Chthonomonadaceae bacterium | reverse complement strand
GCGGCGTGGAGCAGGGCGCGATTGCGGCGCTGTTCGAGCGTGCCTCCGCCGTAGGTGGTTTTGGCGCGTATGGTGAACGTGTCGAAATCGCAGGGCATCGGCAGCTCCCTGCCATGGATGTCGGTAAGAGTAAGATCGACGGCGGCGCCACGGTTGTGCATGCTCCCCCGGCGCGGCGGCGCGACAAACCGCGGGTCGGGGCAGATATCCCAGAGCGCCTGCTGTGCGGAAAGCGGCCGATACGCATCCCAGATCTTGAGCCTCGCGCCGTGCGCCGCCAGCCGATCCCGCACTCTGCAGAGCCGCTCGGCCGTGCCCCGTCGCAGCAGGCAGCGCGCCCCCGCCGGATAGACCGCCCGGCCCACCCCGTTCCGCGCCGTCGCATATCGCAGCTCGACGCGCGCGCCCGGGCAAACCGCCTTCACGTCTACCATAGCGCGGGCGTCATTCATGGTGAAGAGAAGTCCCAGCCAAATCAGTCCAGAACCTCCCGGACTCTATCCCCCGACACATAGCCGGGACTACGCACAGATGACGCAGATGAACGCAGATATTCGCGGACATAGCGCTTGTGTTCTAAATGAGGGACGCCAAAATTTAGGAGTAACGCCCGGTGCAAGCCCGTGGCCTTGAGGTAATTGATCACCTGCGATTCCTCGATGGAGGTTAGCTTGCCGAGCGCTTTTGTCTCTACAATGATCTCATCATAACAGATGAAATCTGCGATATAGCTACAGGTTAAGGGGCTGCCCTTGTACAAAACCGGCAGGGCAGCCTCACGCGCGAAAGGAATCTCCCGCAATGCAAGCTCGACCGCCAGCGCTTCCTGGTATACCCTCTCCAAAAAGCCATCACCAAGTTGATTGTGGACCTCCATAGCCGCCCCAATAATGGAGTAGGTCTGCCCATCTCTGCCGGAAGCATCCAAATCCTCACCCCCTCAGCCCACTCCTTGTCCCATCAGAGTACATCATTCCCGCAACGCTCGCCTAAGCAAGTATGCCGGTTTCTCTCCTTATCCTTACCTTCTTCCCATTTGCATTCCCATCTGCGTAAATCTGCGTCATCTGCGGAGAAAGCTCCCCCGCTACTCCACCCAGACGCTGTGCCGGCCCAGGAGGCGTTCGAGGGCGAGGCGGAAGGGCTCGTTGTATTCGGCGAGGAGCTCCGTTTTGACGACGTGCAGCTTGCCGCCGTCCGGCACGCGGAGGAAGACGGGTAGCGCGGCGCCGTTGCCGCGGTGATGCTCTACGGTCTGCTGGAGAGACCGGAGGCGGTCGCGGTGGCCCGGGTCTAGCTGGATGAAGATCGACTGTGGCCCGGCGTTGTTCGCCGCGCCCCCGCCTAGCTGTGTGACGGAGTCTGCGAGGATCTCGACGATGTGGCCGCCCTCCTCGTCCTCTCGAACGCGCTCGCGGTGGCTGGCTTTGCCGCGCAGCAGCACGATCCTTTCCTTCTCCAGGTTCTGGCCCTGCTCGGCGAAGGTCCGTGGGAACATCGTGCAGGACGCGGTGCCGGTCATATCTTCGATGTTGAAGAAGGCCATCGGCTCGCCGCTCTTCTTGGACGTGAACGGCTTGATGCCGGTAAGGATGCCTATGAGGGTGACCTCGCCGCGATCCGGCATCTCCGGAAGGTCGGCGATACGGGTGGCGCCCAGCTTTTCGGCCTGCGCCACGAACGCCTGCAGGGGATGGTCCGAGATATAGAGGCCCAGAAGCTCGCGCTCGAAGCCGAGAAGCTGGTCGCGCGGGTAGTCCGGCACGGTCGGGATCGCGATCTGCTCCACGGCGCCCTCGTCACTGCCGTCGTCACCGAACATATCGCTCAGCGAGACCTGCCCGGATCGCTTATCGCGCTGCGCCTTGGCCGCGCTCTGCAGCGCGTCATCGAGGATCTGGACCAGCGCCCGCCGGTTCTGATGGCCCGGCAGCCCGGCAAACGCGCCCGCGTGGATCAGGTTCTCGATAGTGGTACGGGAGACGCCGCTGCCCTCGGCGCAGAGCGCGCGGCTGCAGAAATCAGCCAGGGAACCGAACGGCCCCTCTTCCGCCCGAACGCGCAAAACGACCTCCACCGCCGCCCGCCCAACATTCTTGATCGCGGCAAGGCCGAAGCGAATCGCTGCGCTAGGCAGTCGGCAGTCGGCACGCCCAGGGGGCACCCGCAGTCGGGAACCTCCATTCATACCTGGTGGGGATGTGTCTTCCACTATTGCCGATTGCCGACTGCCGATTGCCTGTCCCACTGCCCCTTCCACCGCAAAATCCGCCGCGCTGGTGTTAATATCCGGCGGGAGGACCGGGATGCCCATCCGCTTGCACTCTTCCATGCAGGTCGCGAGCTTGTCGGATTTGTCGACGAAGCAGGCCATCAGGGCGGACATGTACTCTACGGGGTAGTTCGCCTTCAGGTAGGCGGTCTGGTAGGCGACCATGGCGTAGCAGACGGCATGCGCCTTGTTGAACGCGTAGCCCGCGAACGGCTCCATAAGGTCGAAGATGTTATTGGCGTCCTTCTCGGTAACGCCCTTGGACTTCGCGCCTTTGAGGAAGTTTTCGCGCTGCTGCTCCATCTCCTCCTTTTTCTTCTTACCCATGGCGCGGCGCAGGATGTCGGCCTCGCCGAGCGTGTACCCGGCGATGATCTGCGCGATCTGCATTACCTGGTCCTGGTAGACGATGACGCCATAGGTCTCGCCGAGCAGATCTTTCAGCCAGGGGTGCGGGTAGTCCGGCTTCTCCATGCCGTGCTTGGTGCGCACGAAGCGGGGGATATGCGCCATCGGGCCAGGGCGGTAGAGGGCCACCATGGCCGCAACGTCGCGGACGCTGGTCGGTTTCAGCTCCTGGATGTACCGGCGCATCTGCGGCGACTCCAGTTGGAACACGCCTACGCACTCGCCGTTGCCGAGGAGTTCGTAGGTCTTGCGGACGTCCTCGCCGTCGCCCTCCAGCGGCAGCTTTCGGACGTCGAGCTTCAGTCCGGTCGTCTTCTCGATATTTTTGAGCGCTTGAGAGAGGATAGAGAGGTTGATCAGCCCCAGGAAGTCCATCTTCAGGAGGCCGATCTTCTCCAGCGTTCCCGCGATGTACTGGGTGACGCAGCCGCCGTCCGCCGAGCGGGTGAGCGGGGTGTAGTCGACCAGCGGGTCGTGCGAGATGATGACCCCGGCCGCGTGGACCGAAGCGTGGCGCGAGATGCCCTCCAGCCGCTTGGCCGTGTCGATCAGTTTGCGGGCGTTTGGATCGCGAATATAAGCGTTGTTGAACTCGGGGACCGCCGCCAGCGTCTTGTCGATCGTCATGTGCAGGGGGATCGTCGGCACCATCTTGCACAGCTTCTCGACCTCGCTCAGGGGCATTCCCAGCGCGCGCCCGGCATCCTTCAGCACGGCGCGGGCCTGAAGGGTTCCGAACGTAATGATCTGGGCCACGCGCGCCTGCGTCGGATCGTCCTGGTTGGGGCTGTACTTCTTGGTGACGTATTCGATCACTTCGGACCGGCGGGTATCCTCGAAGTCCATATCGACGTCGGGCATTTGGACGCGCTCTGGGTTCAGGAAGCGCTCGAAGGTGAGGCCGTACTCCACCGGGTCGATGTCGGTGATGTCCACGAGGTAGGAGACCAGGCAGCCGGCAGCCGACCCGCGTACGCCGTAGTAGATGCCCTTTTCGGCGGCAAACTTTGCGAAGTCGCGAACGATCAGGATGTACTGGGCAAATCCCGTCTTCTCGATGATGCCCATCTCGTACTTCATGCGATCGACGACTACCGGCGGCGGAGAGCCGTTGTACTTGCGGATCAGGCCCTCTTCCGACAGCGATTGGAGGTATTCGAGCGGAGTTACGCCGTCCGGCAGGCCGGGCGAGGGCATTGGGGCGCGCCCGAACTCCAGCTCAACGTTGCAGCGCTCCGCGATCTCCAGTGTCTGCTCGATGCTCGTTGAGTGCAGGCGGTTGAAGAGGCTCTTCATCTCCTCGGAGGTCTTGAGGTAGAACTCCTGGGTGGCGTACTTCAGCCGATCGGGATCGCTGACGGTGGAGCCGGTGCCGATGCAGAGCAGGATATCGTGCGCGGCGGCATCTCCGCCGGTGAGGTAGTGGACGTCGTTGGAGCAGATGACGGGAAGGTGCAGCTCGCGCGCGATCTTCAGGAGCTGTTCGTTGCTCCGGTGCTGCTCCGGCAGGTTATGGTCCTGGATCTCGACGTAGTAGTTGCCGTCGCCGAACAGGTCGCGGTAGAAGGCGCACGCTTTCAGGGCGCTCTCGTAGTCGTCGCGCAGGATATGGCTGTTGATCTCGCTGCCCAGGCATGCGGTCGTCGCGATCAGCCCCTCGCTATAAAGCTGGAGGATCTCGCGGTCGATGCGGGGCTTGTAGTAGAAGCCCTCCAGGGCGGCGATCGAAGTGAGCTTAAGCAGGTTCTTGTAGCCGACGGCGTTGCGGGCGAGCAGCACCATATGGTAGGCCGACTGGTCCAGCCGAGCCTCCTTCATCTTCCGGCCACGGGGAGCGACATAGGCCTCCACGCCGAGGATGGGCTTGATCCCGACCGCCTTACATTTGCTGTAGAAGTCCGCCGTGCCGTACATTACGCCGTGATCGGTGAGCGCGAGCGCCGGCATTCCAAGCTCCGCCGCGCGCTTCACCAGGGGATCGAGGCGATTGGCTCCATCCAGAAGGCTGAATTCAGAGTGACAATGCAGATGGACGAAATCGCTGCTGTTGCTCATACACGTTAACCCTTCGAACCGCCCCAATGAGGCGTTGGCGCCGAAAATACCGCCCGGCTGCCGTCCACGCTATTTAGCGCCTTTAGAACCAATTACCGCTATATCTAGATCGATTATGCTATTGTAGGGGTTCCCAGGAAAAGAAACAAGCAGACAAGATTATACCCTATTGTAAAATGGAGGTTACTGCAAATCGCTGACATTTGCTGCCGAAAAGTTTGTCGGACGATCGCTCCCCATTCGGACAGAATGCTGCACGCCGAGGTATCTTGCAGTGTCTGTCAAGTATGCTATACTCATTCTGTACTCAATCGCGCGAAATGGAGAGGGCCTTGGCAACATCACCTTCGCTGAAGCGACAGAACTTTAATGTGACGCCGGATGAGGAAGCCGACCTAAATCGACTGCGTGAATCGCTGGGAGTTTCCAGCGTCAAAGAGGCGGTCCTTCGAGCTACCCGAATGATGCTCACGTTAGCTCAGGAAATCGAGGAGGGGCGTCGGATCTATACTACGGACCGGCAGGGTCGCGAGTCGCGACTGTTGCTTCCCGATCTCGAGCATGGGAGAACAGCCTCGTGGAAATATCTTACACCGCGCCGACACTCCTGGAAACGACAGCTTTACGTGAAAGGACGCCGGGTGACGGCGGCCAACGTCAGGTATGACATGCAGGCCAACAGCATGACGGTCGAACAAGCCGCGGAGAACTGGGAACTGCCTATCGAGGCGGTTCATGAGATCGAGTCCTACTGCGCGGCCCACCAGGACCTGATCGACATGGAGGCAGAGGAGGAGAGGCGAGCGCTGCAAGACGCCGGCATACGCATAACAGCCGTGACACCGGCGTGAGGCTATTGCTCGACGAGGACTCTGGAGGCAGACTCATCGCGCGCCTGCTTCGCGAAGGCGGGCACGATGTGGAAACTGTCAGAGAGGCCGGATTGGAAGCGCGGCGCGACCCTGAAGTACTGGAATACGCGCGGCAGGCTGGAAGGGTATTGCTCACCCGCAACGTTCGGGATTTTCTCGAACTGCATGAAGTGAACGCGGACCACCCTGGAGTTCTGGCGGAGTACCAAGACAGAGACCCTGCCAAGAACATATCGGCTTCCGATATTGTAAGAGCTATCCGCAACCTTGGGCAGAGCGACTGGAGCCTGGCCGGCCAGTTCGTCGCCCTAAATGCATGGAATTTCACCGTTCCCGCCACGCATGCGGAAGGTTAACGCATAGCGGCTATTCGAAACATTAGGTTCTGACGCGGAAAATTCAGGCGCGCCCGGATTAAGACTCTGTCGGGGTACACTTGCATTTCGCTGCAATGCCACTCCATCGGCATCACTATATCAGGAGTAAGTCCATGAAACAAAGCCATAACTCCACGCTCGGCCGCCTGGCCGGAGTGAGCGCCTGCGCCGCGATCGCGGGGCTATGCGGGTGCGGGACGTCCAGCTCGACTTCGCAGGCTCCGGCGTCGAACCTGCCCGCCGCAGTTACCGACGCCCTGAACCGAAACGTGGCCGTGTCCACTCGGACCGTTGCGGCGAACAATACCTTTGCGTTCCGAACGCTTGCGGAGCTGCGCCGGACGGCGGCGGCTAGCGACAACGTGTTTGTTTCGCCCACCAGCCTGGCCTTGGCGCTGGAGATCGCCTACAACGGTGCAAGGGGAGATACCGCGACCGGAATGGCCACGGCGCTGAGCCTCCAGACGACCTCCGCCGATACGCTTAACGCGGATAATGCCGCCCTGCAGGCGAGCCTGGTCAATCCGGACCCGGCCGTCACGCTGAATATCGCCAACTCGCTCTGGACGCGGAGCGGGGCGGTGAAGCCGGAATTCACTGCCATCAACCAGAACTTCTACGGCAGCGAGATCGGCGACGTTGCCGGCGCGCCCGCCAATGTGAACGCCTGGGTGAACCGGAAGACCGCCGGCAAGATTCCCACGATCCTCCCGGATGGCGACTACAGCCAGACCATCGCGATCCTGGTCAACGCGATCTACTTCAACGCGACATGGACGCACCCATTCGACCCTAACTTGACCACCGACGCGCCCTTCACGCTCGCCGACGGAAGCAAGCTCAACGTCAAGATGATGCACGCCGACGGAACGTACGCCTATTTCAAGGGGCCGCGCTTCCAGGCGCTCCGGCTGCCCTACGGCACGGGCCGCCTTAACATGCTGCTCTTCCTGCCCGACTCCGATTCCAGCCTGAACAGCCTGCTGACCGGCCTGACGCCCGACATATGGACCGGATGGCTGGCGCAGTTCCAGAATAAGTCCGGCGCGATTGGAGTGCCGAAGCTGACATCGAGCTACGGCGCGACGATGAACGAGACGCTTAAGACGCTGGGCATGAACCTTGCGTTCGACCCGAGCCTGGCGGACTTCTCCGGTTTGACGCAGATTCCGAGCGCAAACGCCTACATTCAGGGGGTCTTCCACAAGACGTTCCTGCGCATCGACGAAAAAGGCACCGAGGCCGCCGCCGCGACCGGCGTGACAATCGGGGTTACCTCCGCGCCGGCGCTCGATTTCCAGATGACGCTCGACCGGCCGTTCCTCTGCGCAATCCAGGATGAGAAGACCGGCGTGATCCTTTTCCTGGGCACGATCGCGCGCCCCTCCGCGTAACGGAAAGGCGAGCGCTTACGTCGCAGGCAGCCTGTGGTTTGAACTGAGATGCAGATTGATGCCGACTCGACGCGATCTGCCGTGATCTGAAGCAAAATAGGTGTACAATTACGAGGAATTGCCGTTTGAACGCTCCGGCAATGCAGGAATGGCGTGTACGCGTGGGAAATACACTGGTAGTCTACAGGAGGAGGATTCATCGATGGAAGCCTATTGCATGAAATGTAAGCAGAAGCGAGAAGTTAAAGACCCCCAGCCGACCACCATGAAGAACGGAAAGCCGGCGACGACGGGCACGTGCGGCACTTGCGGCACGAAATTGTTCAAGATCGGCAAAGCCGAATAACAAGCTGCGCAGGCAGCGCCTCAAGACTTCGGCCAGGCTTCTGAAACCCGGGAGCCTGGTCTTTTTTCCGTCTCCCTCGACCCCGAAAATGCGCCATGAAGTGATTCCCCGCCTTACTCCAAGATCTAACTCCGCTGCCCTGAACGCCCGGGCGCCGAGCGGTGTCTGTGGTATAGGGAGGCGCAATGAGCGTGGAGAATGTGTCCGATACCGAGCTGATACAGCGCATCTGCGAGCAGGACAGCGCAGCCTTCGAGGCGCTGTTTGCCCGATATCACGAATCCGTTCACAACCACCTGATCCGTACGCTCCGCGACAGTCACGCCGCGGAGGATCTGACGCAGGAGGTCTTCCTGCGCGTATGGACCCGGGCGGATCAGTGGAACGGCAGCGGCGCATTCAAGGCTTGGGCGCTCCGGATCGCGACCAATCTGGCCCTCAACCACCTGCGCACCGTTCGCCGCCGCCGCGAGCTGCCCCTGGATCCCACCCCCGATGCCGATGGATTCGATCGAAACGCGCCGGGACCGGCACAGCAGATCGATTCCGGCTCCGGACGGCCGGATCAGGCTCTGGAGCAGCTTGAGTGGCGGGAACGGCTGCAGCGCCTCCTACTGCAACTCTCCGAAGAGAAGCGCGAAGTGTTTCACCTGGCACACGACGCGGAGATGGACGTCCGGGAGATCGCCCTCAGCCTGGGCATCCCGGAGGGAACCGTCCGCTCCAGGCTCCACTATGCCAGAAAACAGCTCGCGCGCGAATGGCACAGCGAATAGGAGTTCCAATGACCGCAACACAAGATTCCGCGCCCTGGCACGCCGCCTCGTTCGACCGCTTTCTGCTGGAAAAGCTCCCCGATCTGCTGGGCCGACGAATGCCCCTCTGCGGGTATAGGGTCGAGCCGGAAGGGCTGCACGCCTACATAGTGACGGTGGGAATGCGATCGGAAGACAGTATCGTGGAGGCGGTCTACGCGCCGATACCGCGGCCCGACAGCGACGGTATCTTTCACCACAAAGGACGGCGAATGGTGGTGTCGCCGATGGCTTCGAGCGACGACTTGGAGAGCGCGGAGATCCGCTGCGTGGGCGAGCAGCTTCTGGCGCTGATCGAAGCGCGGCTGGGCGAAGCGCCGAAAGACCTGGTCTGGGACGAGGCCCTCCTGCGGGCCTGGCTGCCGCTCGATACCTGGATCACCGATTTTATGGAGCAGTCGGGCCGGCGGTTCGAAGAGACGAACTGGCTGAGCGCAAAAACCCACCTGCGGCGCCTCTTTCTTCCGGATCGGTCGCGCGTCTTCGCGCCCGGCCACTACGGGCGGGCCTGCCCGATCGAGACGCCCGAAGGTCCAAACACGGGTCGTGTGCTCTGCGTATCACTGGGAGCGGATATCGTGGATGGAAGGCTCGTCGTTCACGATGCGGATCCTGTCGCGGGCTACGGTCTCGGGGCGCACATGGTCCCGTTTCTGGAGCACGACGATCCGACGCGGCTGCTGATGGGCGTCAACATGATGCGCCAATGGCTGTCGCCGCCGGACCCGGAGCCCGCGCTAGTCCAGACCGGCTTCGAGCCGGATGATCCGGGTTTCTGGTGCGGCCGAAATCTGCTGACCGCATACGTCTCGCTGGGCATCGACACCTTCGAGGATGCGATCGTCGTCAGCGAGTCGGCCGCGTCCCGACTCAAGTATCCCGCGCCACTGGAGGCAGGCGACAAGCTGTCCAACCGCCACGGCTCCAAGGGTGTTGTCAGCAGGATTCTGCCCGACGCCGAAATGCCCCACCTCGAAGACGGAACCCCCGTCGATGTCGTGTTCGACTGCATGGGCCTCTTCAGCCGCATGACGGTCGGGCAGGTCCGCGAGGCGGTAACGGG
>JAYTEU010000641.1:0-3913 GCA_043734985.1 Chthonomonadaceae bacterium | reverse complement strand
GTCTTCCAAAAAGCCCTAGACAAAGCCGTGCCGCGCATCGACTTCGAGATCGACCTGGCGTTGAAACGGCACGACATCGAGTCCGAGGACGGCCGCAGCCAGGCCCTCGCCGAGATCATCCCTATCCTTGCGAATGTCAACTCCCTCACGCAGCGCGATAAGTATGTGGAAAGGGTTGCCCACCTCCATCCCGCGCGCCGCTTCGATTTTAAGCGCGCCCTCGAAGCGCTCCACGCCGACATCGCGGCGCACCGGCAATCCGGCGACGGCAGGTCGGGGCGCGACCGCGGCTTCCCCCTCACCGAGAAGACGAACCGCGCCCCGCTCGCCAACGAGCCCGCGCCGCCCTCCTACCGCGCGCCCACGTCCGAAGGCTGGGGCCGCTGGGACCCTGGGACCGGTAACGTCCGGCGCGCCGGCGAATCCGGCCGCCCAGGCTTCAAAGAGGAGCGCGGCGGAAGAGGCGGCGACGAGGGCAGAAGCGGCTGGGGCGGCAATGACAACCGCGGCGAGAGAGCGGGCGAGGGCCGAGGTGGGTGGGGCGGCAATGAAGGCCGCGGCGCTGACAATCGCGGCGGGAGAGGCGGCAGACGCTCCGCTCCCGACCCCATGCGCGACTCCAGCCCTCCCTCCCTCGCTCTGCCCCCGCTCAGCGGCGCAGAAAAGGCGGAGCGGCAGCTCCTCCGCGCCCTCTTCACGCCGGATTGGCGCTCCTTCGTGCTCGGCCGCGTACCTCCCGACCTCTTCATAACCCCCCAGGCCCGGGAGATGTTCACCCTCGCCGCCCGCATGCCCGCCCGCGAAGACGGCAGCATAGACGCCGCCCGCGTCTTCCGAGAGGCCGAAGCCCTCGACGCCGCCCGCCTCCCCGAGCCGCCGAAAATCGCGCCGACGGAAATCGCCGACGATGGCGAATACGTCGCCGATCCGTCCGACACCCAACCAGGGTCATTCAACTCTTCCCAAAGCGGCACATCCGACGCATTTGTGTCCGAAGGACACGCGGCCGCAGGCCATATAGCGAAGGAATTCATTCCATCGCACACTGTCGATCGCACCGAACCTGATTTCATTCCATCGCGCACGTCGTCCCGCACCGTCGCGCGCCCGGAACCGTATAACCCAGACCCCAAGGCCCCACCGGAGGAATCGCAAACCGCGCCGCCAAATCCGGCCTCCGAAGCAGGCAGTAACGAGCCAATCGGCGACAGATTGCCTCCCCCGGTGAACCGGCATGCCGGCATTAACCGGCAGGGCGGCAGAATGCCTGCAAAAACCTCCGATTTTATTCGCGAGGTGTTGGAGGACTCCCTGTCTGTAATGTCGAATGAACCGCTCAGTGACTTGGTGCTGGCCGACTGCATCCGGCGACTGCAGATGCATCGCGAGGAGCAGGCGACCCGGGAGATAAGCGAGCGGCTCAGCCGAAACGACCTAACGCCCGAAGAGCGGAAGATCGCTAATCAGTTACTCCATGAGAAGAAGCGCCAATCGCGGGGATCACCGCCGGCCGTTGCAGACGACAATGGCTAGCGCCCAACCGGAAACACACGCAAAAGGGGAGTGATCAGAGTGGGCATGACCAGCGTAGCCGTGCAAGCGGCCAAACGGGTGACGGAACTCCGGCGCTTGCTCGATCAGGGCAAAGACCGCGGATTCATCACTTACGACGAGATCAATAGCAGCCTGGCCCAGGACGATCTGGATACCACCCAGGTAGAGTACCTGCTCGAGATCTTTGCCCAGGAAGGCATCGAAATCGTCTACAAGATCGCGAGCGCGAAGGGCTTCGCGCCCAGTCTTGCGGTGGAAGAGCTTCCCGCGGAAGCGGTTGTAAAAGAGGTGGAGGCCCACGAACACGAAGAGATGGCCTCCTTCGAGGGACTCCCTTTGGACGATTCTGTGCGCGCCTGGCTGCGCGAAATCGGTAAGACCCCCCTCCTCTCCATGGACGAAGAGATGATCCTCGCAAAGCGCATCGAGCGCGAGCTGGAGGACCCCATCTGCGCGAAACTGGCGAAAGATCGGCTCACCCAGGCGAACCTCCGCCTCGTCGTCTCCATTGCCAAGCGCTACAGCGGCCGCGGCATGTCCTTCCCCGACCTTATCCAGGAGGGCAATCTCGGCCTAATCCGCGCGGTCGAGAAGTTCGACTACCGCAAGGGCTACAAATTCAGCACTTACGCCACCTGGTGGATACGTCAGGCCATCACGCGCGCCATCGCCGACCAGGGCCGCACCATCCGCATCCCCGTTCACATGGTAGAGACGATCAACCGGCTCATCAAGACTACCTCCCAGCTTCTGCAGGAGAAGGGCCGCGAGCCAACCCTGGACGAGCTCGCCCGCGCTCTGGACCTGCCCGTCGAGCGCGTCTCCGAGATCATCCGCATCGCACCCGAGCCGCTCTCCCTGGAGACCCCCATCGGTGAAGAAGAAGACAGCCACCTCGCCGATTTCGTCGAGGACCGCGAAGCAAGATCCCCCGCCGAGTTCGCCTCCCACTGCATCCTGCGCGAGCGCATCGAATACGTGCTCGCACACCTTACCGGCCGCGAGCGCGAGGTCGTGATGATGCGGTTCGGCCTGGAGGACGGCTGCCAGAAGACTCTCGAAGAGGTAGGCCGCCACTTCCGCGTCACCCGCGAGCGCATCCGCCAGATCGAGGCTAAAGCCCTCAAGAAGCTCCGCAACCCCCGCTATAGCCACCACCTCCGCGCCTGCCTCGAGTGGCAGTAGCCCTTTTCCAATCGACATACCATGCGGGACGCAATAGCAAGGGCAGACCCAAAAAATTCCCAGGGTAGGCGCGTCGCGCCAACCCTGGGCTGATGGACGTAATCCCTTCGGGATACTTCGCGAGACGCGATCGAAGGAGCATCTGTTCCCAGAAGGGGATCTGCCACCGGGTACCCACTGGGTGGTGGGGTAGCCGCGTCGCGGCTACGCCAGATGCTCACTCCACCGGCCGCAGCAACTGCTCCGGCGCCGCATCTGCTTGTGCCGACGCCGGTCGCAGCAGCTCGCCTTCGGAAACGGCCGCCGGACCGGAGCCGCGCAGCAAGGTTATGCGCTCCGTCTCGCGGCGTCTGCGCTCCTCCAGGGTGTTCAGCGTTCGAATCGAAGTCTCAATGAGCGTCGGGGCCTGGTAATTGCGCACCGCCTGCTGAACGATCGGAATCGCGCGGGCGTCTCCCACCTTCTCAAGCGCGCCGAGCAGCTCCAGCGCAAAGCGATAGTCCGTGTGCTCCGCAGTCGTGACAAGGGGGAAGCACTGCTTGAGCAGCCCGCAGAGTTTCGGCACGACCTCCGAACCCAACTGGCCGTAGTGCTCATGCGTCAGATTGGGAAGCACGCACCGCAGCGAGAGCGTTGCCATCTTGCCCACATATTCGTTCCCATCCCGGCACGCGACCGACAGGGCATCGACTGCCTGCACCGCCTGCAGCCGGCCAAGGGCATGCGCGGCGATAAAGCGAAGATCGCCGGCATTCTCGATCTCGTTATGGCGGAGGCAGACCAGCACGTTGGGATAGATAATGAGAGACGAGAAGACCGCGAACTCCACCAGGAGCGTGACGGTGTACTGGAAATTCTGCCACTCCGGCAGGCCCAGCAGCCCGACCAGCAGTGTCACGCCGAACGCGATACCCGGAAGTACCGAAGCAATACCGGCTGTCCATCTCAAGGTGCGGAGCAGCCTCTTACCGGTCGGCATAAGAAGCTGCTTGGGACGCTTGCGTAGGAGTGCCAGAAGAGCTTCCGCCGCCCTGGCGCGGTCCAGATCTTTGAGCAGTGGCACGCCGAGAATCCAGGCGCAGAGCTGGGCATGCGCTGTCGATCCGGTCTGCGACGTGTCCAGCGCCGCAAGCGTGGCCTCGAATTCGGCGTCCGTGTAGGCGGCTGCCGCGAA
>JAYTEU010000640.1:0-3932 GCA_043734985.1 Chthonomonadaceae bacterium | reverse complement strand
TTGCGCCTGCTGAAAGCGCAGATTGATGCGGCTCGCGAGGATTTACCCGCGAGGACGGTGATCGTCGTCGAAGCGCCCCTCCTATTCGAGACGAAACTTTCCGATTGGTTTGAACGAATCGTAGTGGTCGCTGCGTCTGAACCTACGCAAATAGCCCGATTGACAGCTCGCAACGGACTGGATGAGGCTGAAGCGCGTGGGCGATTGAAATCGCAGTGGCCGATCGCGGAAAAGGCCGAGCGAGCCGATTTCGTTATTTGGAACGAGGGTTCGCTCAGTGACTTGGAGACGGCTGTCGACCGGTTGTGGGAGGAATTGACACGGTCCGCGATTACAAACGACCGGAATCAATGAGGCGAAAAAATCTGTTGCATACCGCCTTGCATTGTGCTATAATTCCGACTCGTAGGTGAGGCAGTCTAACGACGGCTAATACCGCAGACTTGTTCCCCCCGTGTACTGTCTGCTACTCCGCGCAGCCCGATTGTTGTAGCGTTCCACCATGAACGAGTATCTGGGCCATTTCGGCATAGTCCGATCTTGATTGTGAGGAGCGACTGATTACTATACGCCGGTAAACCCCCTTCTCCGGCGGCGCAGGCTTTTCCCCTCGAGCATGCCAGACGTACTTGTCTTATTTACATAAGGAGGTAGGACTCGCCTTGAATAGAGCCAGAGCATACAACGCTGTCCTGCACACGCTGTTAATCGGCCTGCTGATGCTTGCTGTTACGCTGGTTGTCTCCGCGCAGATAAATCGCGCAAGGGACACGAAGGGTGGACTGACAGGCAGAATGCCGGCGAGCACGATTGCGCTTGCGCGGAACCCAGCCACACGACTTATGGGCGGCACGAGCCTTACCAAAGTCCCAACACCGGTCACTAAACGCCGCTACGTTCCACGTAAGGACGGCAAGGGTCCCACCCGCGTCGCCGGTGACAACGTTGCGGTACGACAGACGCAACTGATCACCAAACGGAATCCTTCCGATCAGGTATCCGCAACCCCTGCTCCGTCGCAGGATGAGCATCCGTCCGCCACCGCGGACGAAAAGCACATCTTTTTCGACAGTGACCGCGCGGACGCTATTGCGATTCCGCAAACGTCCACGGGCGTCTTCAATATCTTCCGGATGAATATCGACGGCTCGGGCATGGCCCAAATAACATCCGGCAGCGCCAACAAGATCGAGCCGGCTGATTCACCCAGCGGCAGCCGCCTAGCCTACGTATCGGGCGGTAACTATACAAACTTCAGTGCGAACGTAGACAATCCGCCGACCGCCGGCTTCAGCCTCTTCTTCATCGATCTTAATGGTGGCGGCGCTCCGGTGTCTTTGACGCAGAACAACCCGTCGGGCTTCACGTTTGTCGATGTGCGTCATCCTACATGGGCGTCCGGCGGTGATAAGATCGCATTCGCGGGCCGCCGCGACACAGATCCCACGCACTATCATATATTTATCGTCGATGTTCAGTCCGACGTCATAACGCAGATGACCTCTGGCCTCTCCAACGATTATGCGCCTGCCTGGTCGCCCAACGGCCGCCTGATCGCATTCACGACGAATGCGACCAACTTCCCCGGAGGCGCCGCGCCTCTAATGGCACCAGCGACCACTGCCAACGACGATATCTGGGTGCTGAACCCGAATGCGTTCACGCCGGATCCGGCGCGCGTTACGCAGTTCGCCATCAACGGCAAGCAGTCCAACAATAAGAACCCTGCCTGGAGCACGCTTCGCTTCGATCCGCTCAACATTGCGACACCCGAAGTAGATGTGAACGGCAATCCTACGACAGGCCCTAACCTGCTCGCCTTTGCCAGCAACCGCGCCGATACAGATACGACTCAGCCCGGCGTCGCCACCGACGTCCTCGGTACTTACGATATCTATTGGATGCGAGCCAGCATCAAGCCCGACCCGTTTGTCGGCGGCAGCTACACGGTAACCACTCCGGAGGACGCATCGCCATCGGGTAACCACGCGCTGAAGCTTCGCACGAGCACGCCCGATACCGCGATCGATCCTAACGATCCGGCCACAATGTTCGATCCGAACTTTGTGTCGAACGAAGACTATCCGACGTGGCCGCAGTACATCAGCTCCTACCGTATCTTTTACCAGAGCGATCACGCGCTCGCGGGCTTCGCCACCGGCGTCAACCTGAATATTTTCGGCTCCACGATCTTCGACATCAATGCGCCGTCTCTTCTGAAATTCAGCATTGAGAATAACGAGATCCTTCGCGTGGTGCGCGATGTACAGGGAACCTCAATAGCCAACCTGCCTGGGCTTCGCCAGTTCAATGCCGGCGAGACCGTTCGCTTCGGCGCCCGGATCGTCGACTACGAGTCCGGCGTTGAATCCGCCTACGTTCAGATCAAAAACCCGAACGGCTCGCCGCAATCGGCCGACGGCGTCGAGCATAAGACGTATGTTGTTGGACCGGGCGTTCTGGATACCAACGGCATTTCCGTTATCAATGCTCCCTACGAGTTCGATAGCCAGGCGATCAATCCGTCGACCAATCTATATCGCAAACCGGGACGCCTGCCGCTGAACACCCAGTTCCAATTCGGTGCGTTTCCCAACAACTGGCCCGGCTGGAATATGTATGTAGCGGGCTTCGACGATCAGAACGCGATGTCCGGCGTCGCCAACCCGCCGGATGACGATCAGCACGACTTCAGCGGAAGCAGGTATAACGACCCGGAGGGCGGCTTCTGGCTTAGAATGTGGGACGACGGACCGATCTCCGCCGGCGGCCACGAACCCGAGGGCGAGAAGCGCGGCGACGGCATCTATACCGCCGTATGGCAGACCCCAAGCGATCAGCCGAGCGACTTCTACCTGGACCTGATCGTCCGCGACATGGCGGTCGATCCGTTCAATACGCCCAGCGACATTCGCGGTATCAACTGGAAGATATACGACAACGTATGGGGCTTCAGCACCGCGCCCTTCCTGGGTAAAGGCAACTGGCTCTACGTCAACGACTACGACTCCGGTCAGCGCTTCTTCGAGACTTCCGCCGGCAGCGTGCCCAGATTCGCCGGAACCGGAGCCTTCGGATGGCCGACGGAGAGCTGGAACACCGAGTTCGACCCGGCGCTGTACCCGACGACCGCCATACAGGCCGCGACCAACTACGAACTCCAGAACTTCCTTACTCCACTGGGGCTTCACTCCTATGGCGGCAGCGGCATCTGGAATACGGATCCGACGGTAACCATTGGCCCGGACAATGTTCCGGTGACCGGCTCCTACGATCAGTGGCGCATCCTGTCCCGCGGACCGGTGCCCGACTCCGTTTTGAACGCCTACCGCGGTCACCTGGAGGTTCAACCTCCCGACCTCCTGGCCAACTCCGCTACCCCGAACCAGGTGTTCGTGGCGGAGAAGGCGGTTATCTGGCACAGCCCTTACACCGGACGTCTCTTCGTCGGACCGGGAACTCTGCTCGATAACGACACGCAGACACGCCTGACCACCTTCGTCAAGAGCGGCGGACGTCTGCTCGTCAACGGCGGCCAAATCGCCTATGGATTGGCGCTGGGTCAGACGGGAGGCGGCACAAGCCCGTTCCTCAACTCGATACTGCATGTCACCTATGTCAACGACTTTTTACTCAACATCCCGAACGACAACCAGATCACAACGATTGCGGGGCAGGGTCCCCATCCGATCGCAAGCGAGACTTTCTATGGACCGCCGCTGGGACCGTTCCAGCACCTGTATCCGTCAACGCCCAGCAGGGACTACCCGTCGTCCGGCCCCATCTATGTCGGATCCACAACCACGGTTGCCCGCAGCTATATGGCGCTCGATGGCGGAACCGGCTTCGACAACGTCGTTCTCTTTACGGCTCCCATCAATAACCAGGACATCTCGAACGTCGATGCCTTCTACTCGACTCAAAGCGTGTCG
>JAYTEU010000639.1:0-15743 GCA_043734985.1 Chthonomonadaceae bacterium | reverse complement strand
GCGGGTATCGGGTCCAGCAGATTGGCGGTAGTGATGAACAGCACGTCCGACAGGTCGAACGGCGCCTCCAGATAGTGATCGCTGAACTCCCGGTTCTGCTCCGGGTCCAGCGCTTCCAGCAGCGCGGACGACGGGTCTCCGCGGAAATCCATTCCCAGCTTATCCACTTCGTCCAGAATGAAAACCGGATTTCGGGAGCCGGCCGTGCGTATCCCCTGAAGGATCCGGCCCGGCATGGCCCCGATGTAGGTGCGCCGATGGCCCCGTATCTCCGCTTCGTCGCGCACGCCGCCCAGGCTGACGCGGATAAACTTTCGGCCGAGCGCGCGCGCGATCGACTTGCCGATCGAAGTCTTGCCCACGCCCGGCGGCCCCACGAAGCACAGGATCGGCCCCCGTGTGGTGCCCGTCAGCTTGCGCACGGAAAGGAACTCGAGAATGCGCTCCTTCGCCTTCTCTAGGCCGTGGTGGTCCTCGTCCAGCACGCGGCCTGCCTCTACGATATCGATATCGTCCGGCGTCGTTACGCTCCACGGCAGGGCTGTGAGCCAATCGAGGTAATTACGGATTACCGAGCCTTCCGGCGCGGCAAACGGCATCCGCTCCAGGCGCATCACCTCGCGATTAGCGCGCTCCGCAGCCGATTCCGGCATGCCCGACTCTGCTATCTTGGCACGGTAGCTTTCAATCTCGCCGGCCTCTTCACCACGCTCGCCAAGTTCATGCTGGATCACTTTCAACTGCTCGCGGAGGAAGAACTCACGCTGCGTCTCGCCCATCTCCTTCTCGACGCGGCTTCGGATGTTCTTCTGCAGCTCCAGAATGTCCGCCTCCTTCTTCAGGAAGATCGCCAGCTTGTTCAGGCGCTTGCCGACGTCCGCTGTCTCCAATATCTCCTGCTGGGCATTCACTCGCATCTGGCGGAGATAGGGCGTGATCACATCGGCGAGGCGGCCGGGCTCCTCCGTGTTCACGACGTTGATCAGCGCTTCCGGCTGGATGGTCTTGCTGACGCTGACGACGTGTTCGAACTGGGCGATTACGGTGCGCATGAGGGCCTCGGTGGCCAAATCCTTGCGGCCCTTGCCCCGGATGGCCACGACTTGCGCGCGATAAAACGGTTCGGTCTGCGTCATTTTCACGATGCGGCAGCGCTCCAGCCCTTCGAGCATTACGCGCACCGTGCCGTCCGGCACGCGCAGCACCTGCATTATCTCCACTACAATGCCTACACCGTAGAGGTCTTCCGGTCCGGGATCCTCCACATGTATGTCACGCTGCGCCACAATCACAATTCGGCGGTCCAGCGCTGCGGCGTCTTCAAGCGCCCGCACGCCCTTTTCGCGGCCTACTAATAGGGGAAACATCATATGCGGAAAATAGACCTGATCGCGTATTGGTAGGACCGGCAAATTCGCTGGAAAGGCCACTTTGGAGCGATCTTGATCGTCTGATGGCGGGCTCTCGATCTCCGCAAGGTCTTTCGCCAGGGGCTCGGGCTCTATAGCGCCGATTCGGGCTGTATCGGCCGCGGTCTTCGTTTTCTTTATTGCTCGGGGCAAAGTAGTGCCACCCTTTCGTTGCCGGCGCGCTTGGAGGCCGGCGCCTCACCGCTTTTGGAAGCGGGCTTGTGTGAGGACGGGCCAGAGCCTGCCGCACCTGCGCGTCATTCGCGCTGCCATTACGGAAATCCTCTTCTGGTTTGCTTAATATAGTAGCGATCGACAATTCCGCCCGTTCCCGGGAGGCCGGCATTGCTGACGATAGTCGGCGCGGAGCGTACTAACTATCAATTCGCGTTTCAACACCCGAGCGAACCCTCTTCACTTTGTACGGACGAGATCATCACGGAGGCGCAATCCGACACCGATATCACGTCGCCCCGGCAGGTGAGCCCCGGCCATGTCCATGCGGCAGAGGCCGCGCTCAATCGCCTTCGCGGTAACACCGCCGCCGCGTGGTGGCTCGCGCAGAAGGCCCGAAGCGCAGGCGAGATCATTGCAGAGATGATGCTGGAGGCGAAGGGGTAGGAATTTGGGCGCCCGATCAGCCCTGAAACAGCGCCACGGCGATTCCCGCGCGCATCGGCACAATCTGGGATAAAAATCTCGAATTATTGGCAAGCCGTTGGTTGAATGTGCGAATCGCGAGTATCCGTGGGTCATCCGAGCGAGGGTCCAGGAGGGTCTGCCCGTTCCAGGAGTCCGACCTCAGCACATTGTCCGCGAGAAGCAGTCCGCCCGGCCGCAGCGCGGTAATCGCCCAGTCGAGAAACTCCGGATAGTGCGCTTTGTCGGCGTCCAGGAAGATCACATCGAAGCGGAGGCCCGTTCGCTCGATTTCTTCGGTCAGCGCGGGCAGACTCTGCAATGCGCCGCCGATCCGAACGTCAACCAGATTTCCAACTCCCGCACTCTGAAGCTGTCTCCGTGCGAACGCGGCATAGTCGGGGTCCAGCTCGATTGAGATCACTTTGCCGTCCAAGGGGAGCGCGCGTGCAAACCATAGCGCGCTATGTCCCGCGAGCGTTCCGAATTCCAGCACCCTCCGTGCACCGACCGCTCGGCACAGCACCTGAAACAGCTTCCCCACATCCGGAGTGATCTCCCACCCAATGGGCATCCCAAACTCCCCGGCGGCCCTCGTCATTTCGCGCAGAGCCTCATCCTCGGGTGCAAACAGGCTGCTGCTGTACTCGATCAGATCTTGTGGCATAGGTTCCCGCGGCATTGGATTGTCTCCTCCGGACCTGGTCATTTCGTTCAACTTTCGGTTTATGATACCCTGCCAAGCGGACGGCGCGGTCCTGGAGGAATCGGTGGGCGAATGGAGTATACTTTAACCGCGCGGAACCTGTAGGTACCGCCTGGTTTAAGATGAGGAAGAAGGAGCAGCGCGAGATGAATGTCGTAATCCTGGGATGCGGTCGCGTCGGTTCGACCCTTGCGCGCATGATGTACAAAGACGGCCACTCGGTCACCATCATCGATCTTCAGAGCGAATCCTTTCGGCGGCTCGGCACCAAGTATAAAGGCCAGCGGATCGTCGGCAACGGGATCGACGAGGACGTATTGCGCCGTGCCGGCATCGAGCACGCGGATATCTTTGTCGCCGTCAGCCAGGGAGACAATCGCAACATTATGGCCGCCCAGATTGCGCGCCACGTCTTCGGGGTAAAGAAAGTGATCGCGCGCATCTACGACCCCATTCGGGCCGACCGCTATCGACAGCTAGGGCTAATTACGCTCTGCACGACAACGATCGCTTCCGGCCTCATTCGCGATTACGCCCTTGAGGGTGAGTGGGGGCTTACGAAGGACTACTCTCAGGAGTATATCACGCTGACTGCGTAGGCAATAGGCAGTCTGGAAGTGCAGCCGACAACCCGCGTTCGGAGATGGCGTCGCTGCGGGCATGGATTGGAATAATAGCTCTGTAGTCTCTGGTTTGGACGGCTGCCGATGGCAGTATTGAAGAGGATAGGTTCCCATGTATGTGATCATAGTAGGCGGCGGCAATATCGGTTACTACCTGGCGAAGCAGCTTGTCAACGCGAAGCACGAGGTACTTTTGCTGGAAAAGGATCGTGCGCGCTATCGAACGGTTTCCGAAGAACTGGGCGAAGTTGTGATGCAGGGCGACGGCTGCGAAGTTGCGCAGCAGACGGAAGCAGGATTCGGTCGGGCGGATGCAGTGGTCGCCGTTACCGGCAGCGACGACGACAACCTCGTGGTCTGTCAAATGGCCAAACTCGAGCACAACGTGCCTCGCACCATCTCTCGTGTAAACGATCCCCGGAACGAAAAGCTGTTCCATAAACTTGGCGTCGACGCCACCGTAAGCTCGACTAAGATAATCTACAACCTGATCGAGCAGGAGGTCGGCGGCGGCGAAGTCATTCCGCTGGCGGCGCTGAACCGGGGCAATATCGAGATCGTTGAGGTGGAGATCGGCGCGCGGTCCCCGGTTTTGGATCGCGAGATCCGTTCGCTCAACCTTCCGCCCGAGGCGCTGATAATATCGGTTATTCGAGGAGGTCATGCCATCCTGCCGGCGGCGGAAACGATCTTTACCGTCGGTGACAGCGTGATAATCCTCGTAAACGCCGACCGCGAGCATGAGCTGCGGCATATTTTTTCCGACGGCGGCTAGCCGGCCGGCCCAACAATGTAACGAGAGGGAGCACCGATGAATTCCACGGCAGAAGCCGGCGAATCGCCCACGCCGCCTCAGCTCTGCGAGTATGCGGCGGCGGTCACTTCGGAGCGCCTGGATAGAATGCTGTCGCATATCGATGGCGTGCGTAAGGGCGATGCGCCCGAACCTGTTCACCAGATGCGCGTCTGGTCGCGCCGCTCTCGCGCCGCACTTGAGATATTTAAGGTCTGCTTTCCCGGCCGTGAGTTCACCGAACTGGAGCGCGAAGTCAAGGCCGCCGCCGATGCGTTGGGAGAAGCCCGAGACCTTGACGTAATGATAATGAACCTGCGAGCGCGCGCGGAGAAGCTCCCCGTCTCGCACCGAACCGGCATCAAGGCGTTCGTGGATCGTCTGCAAGAGCAGCGGGAGGCACTGCAGATGGCCGTGGCAGCGGCAGTCACGAACCTCGAGAGTCACAATCTAGCGGAGCAGTTTCGCAGCCTGACCGACAAGGTGGCGGCGCGAAAGGCGGCGGCTGCTCTGGAAGCGGCATGCAGCCCGAAGCAGAAGGCCCGACGCAACGGCAAAAGGGGGCGCCGCAATGGCTAAGGCATTGCCGATCGAAGGTCTCGATCCCGACGCGCCGATCTTTGAGAACGTCCGCCTTATCATCCAAACCCGCCTGGATGAGATGCTTATCTTTGAACCGTTTATTGACAAAGTGGATCGCGTATTCGAGCTCCACCAGATGCGGATTGCGGCAAAGCGCCTTCGCTACTGCATGGAGATCTTTCAGCCCATTTTAACGGGTTACACTCCTCACGGCAAGGAGTTTTCGAAGGCCATGGAGCAGATCAAAGCGCTTCAGGAGCACCTAGGCGAGATACACGATGCCGATGTTTTGGTTCCCAGATTGGAAGAGCAGTTGACCCGGCTTCTTAAGGTGGGGCATGGCAAAAACAAGAAGGGCGAACTTCGCACGGGCGCAAATCTCGTGGATATGGAGGGTTGTCAGGGCCTTTTGACACTCTGTATACAGGTGCGGGATGAGCGCGCAGACCGTTACCTCCGCCTTTTGAACGATTGGGAGCAGTATCGGACGCACGGGTTCTTCGAAAGCTTCACGCAACTCCTGAGGAGCGCCGCGGATTTGCCGGATAAGCCCTCACCGACGCCTTCAGGGGCCGCGGCATGAACAGGAAACGAGAGTCAGGTCCGGTGGGAGATGGCTCGGAGCCCGTGATCGGCGAGGAAGATAAGCTGCCGGACGAGGGCAGGAACTCCAGCATTAGCATAGAGCCCAATACCGTCGGCGAACAAGTTCTAACGCCGGAGGAGATCGGGGATGCGAACGGCGATACAATGGAGCCGTCTAGCAGTTGCGATTCCTCATCAAGTTCAGCGCCCACCGAACCGCCCCGTTCGATCTCGGATATTCCCGGCCTTGGTCCCATTCGCGTGCGCGCGCTGCAGAAAGCCGGATGGAGCAGCCTCACGGATCTGCGCCAGGCGGATATTGGGGCGCTTATGACCGTGCCAGGTATGAGCGAAGTGAAGGCACGCCACATTCAGGAGTATCTGAAGCCATTCAACTCGGAACAGTTGACGGCTGTCGCTGTGTTGGAGAGTTTGCGGACCACCGAAGAAGCCGTGGTCAAAGCCGTGGCGGACGGGGGGGCAGGGACAGGCGCCTCGCAGGTCGTTCAGCGCGCCACGCGTGCCATGGGAGAAGTGATCACGGTACTACTGAGCCCGGAGGCGCCGCAATTCCGGTCACGGTTTCTGCGGATTCTTGGCCAGTTCGCCCAATGCGCGGAGTCGCTTGCAACCGACGCGGCGCATCTCTCCGAAGTGCAGCAGGACCGTGCGGTGCGCCGCCTGAGACGGGCTGCCAAGGCTCTTTCCGAGCTTACAGGCGCTACCGCTGCCGACCGCAAAGCGCAGGGCCGCCTCGCCGATACGCTTGAAGAGCTGACCGCCAAACTGGCGGAGTGCAGGCTTTCGACCTAATTCACAACCAGGAATCCCATGCCAAATCCTAACTCTCCTCGACGTTTCGCCTGCATTGACTGCGGTTCCAACTCTGTCAAAGTCGTGGTGGCGGATCTTTCGGAGGATTACGCGCAGCCTGTTTTCCAATTGTCTGAAACGACGCGAATCGGCGAAGGAATGCAGGCCAATGGAATGCACCTGCAGGAAGAACCGATGCGCAGGACACTCGACGCGATCGAGAGATTTGCAGCGGCGGCACTGGAGCAGGGCGCCCTGGAGACGGTTCTGATCGGCACGGCTGCGCTGCGCGATGCCCGGGTCAGCGCGGATTTCGTGCGGAGCGTGCGGGATCGGTGCGGCCTTTCGCTCGAGATCATTAGCGGCGACGAGGAGGCGCGGCTCTCCTTCCTCGCGGTGCGCCGCGATCCAACCTGGCGTGCGGTCCCGCAACTGCTGGTCATCGACATCGGGGGCGGAAGCACGGAGCTGATTCAAGGTGAAGCGGGCGCAGACCGGGTACAGGGACGCACCAGCGTAAATTTGGGCGCTGTCAAGCTCACGGAAACATACCTTAAGGACGATCCTCCCTCCGCGGAGCAGGCCTCCGCGGCGCACGCGGCAGCCGAGGCAGCCTTTGCCGCGGTGGCGCTGAAGAGCCGCCTCGATCGGGCGTACCGCGTCGTCGGGGTTGGAGGCACAATGACGAACCTTGGCGCCATGAATCTCGGCGCCTTTGTTGAGTCGGAACGCCTCCATGGATCGGCGCTTTTGGTTCCGGAGATCGAATCGCTCTGCGCCGATCTGACCGAGAGGTCGCTGGCCGAGCGACTGCTCATGCCGGGGCTCGATTCCCGCCGGGCAGACATCATCCTAGGCGGTGGCATCCTGCTTCTCCACGCACTTGCGCACATCGACAGCGAGCGCATCGAAATCTGCACGCGCGGCCTGCGCTGGGGCGTTTTGTACGATCGCTACCTTCCCAACCCCTCGAAATCGTAAGTCCGTAACGCCTTCACGCCCATAGGCAGTGCCGCAGAGAGAGCGAGATGATATATGGCCGGACCCCAATCGCTGCCGAATGTGTTCGCCGCCATCGATATCGGCACCAACTCCATTCGCCTTGCCGTCATGCGGGTCGAAGACGGCGACAAGACGACCACGCTGGCGATACAGCGCGAAGTTGTGCGCCTGGGTGAGGGCGAGTTCGAAAAGGATGAGATGACCCCGGAGGCGATTGAACGCGGCGCACTGGTTTGTACCCGCTTTGCGGAGGCGGCTCGCGGATTCGGCGCGAGCGAGATAATCGCATTTGCGACGTCGGCGGTGCGCGAAGCGGAGAACCGCGAAGCATTTATCGAGCGGGTCCGCCAGGATGCCGGCATTGAAGTGCGGGTTATCTCCGGGATGGAGGAGGCCCGTCTCATCTGGCTCGGCGTATCAAGCGGCATAGAGCTGCACGGCAGGACCGCCATGCTGATCGATATCGGCGGAGGCAGCACGGAGGTGATCGTCGGGAATGTGGGCGGCTACTCGATCCTGGAGAGCATGCGGCTGGGAGCGATCAGGCTCTCGAACCGGTTCTTCACGGACCCGGGGCCTGTGGCCGAGACCGACTTTCATAAGGTGCAGTACTATGTCCAGGGCGTTGCCGGCCATGTGACGCGGCGCGTGCACAGCGCGGGCTTCGACCTTGCAATCGGCAGCGCGGGCACTGCGAATGCGCTCGCCGCGATCGTTGCGCGCCGAACCGGGGACGTCGCGAGCGACCAGGGTAACGCATACTTCAAGATCGGCGACCTGCGCGACGTGGTGCAGATGCTGTGCCGGCTGACTCTGGAAGAGCGCAGAAGAGTGCCAGGAATGGACCCAAACCGGGCGGACATCGTCCTTGGCGGCGCCGCTATTCTCCTTACGCTTATGGAGCAGATGTCGGTTGACCGATTAATGGTGAGCGAGCGCGGATTGAGAGAGGGGATTCTGCTGGATCACCTTCTGCGAGGTGACGCCGCGCGCCAGAACTACGAACAGCTCTCGGTACGGCGACGGAGCATCCTGCAGCTCGCCAGGATCTGTAACTACGAGGCGGAACACGCGCAGCAGATCTCCAGGCTCGCGCTGAAGCTATTCGATGAGACGTCCAGGCTCGGGCTTCAACCCTACGGTACACTGGAGCGGGAACTGCTCGACTATGCCGCTATCACGCACGATATCGGCGCGTTCCTGTCGCATTCAAACCACCATAGGCACGCCTACTACTTGATCCGAAATTACGACCTTCTAGGCTTCAACGACACCGAGATCGATATCGTCGCGAACGTGGCCCTTTACCATCATAAGGGCACGCCGCGAAAGCACCATGCGAATCTTGCCAACATGGATCGGACGTCCCGGCGCTGCGTCGAAACCCTGTCGGCCATTCTGCGGATTTCGGAGGGCCTTGACAGGAGCCACCTCGGCCTCGTCCACGATGTCCGGCTGGAGAAGACGAAACGTCCCGACGGATATCTGCTGACGCTGATTTCGGATATGGATTGCCAATTGGAGGTTTGGGGCGCGCAAAACAATCGCGAACCGTTCGAGCGAATATTCGGAGCTCCCCTTCTTGTGCAGGTCGAATCGCCTTTGGCCGGACGAGCCTGACTTAGTACTGGTCCCAGCAATAGGGGGACGGAATTGGTATTTGCGTCCGGAGGACGTCCGGCCGAAGGCCATTCTGCCGGGTCGTTTATCGACCCGGCCAGCGTGGATCGGATTTCCGACCTCTATTGCTGGTAGCGATACTTAGCTATTCGTCGAACCGATGGAACACATTGGCGAATGCCCAACCCGCAAGCGAAGCGAGCGCGCTCCAGTTGATGAAGAGTGTTGGCAGGTCGAAGCCGGTCTGCACCCAGGGGGGGCCAAACAGTAGGCGAGTCTGGCCCGCGGCGAGGTACACCGCAAGCTGAAGCAGAATGCTCACAATGAAGCAGCCTACAATAGCGGGATTGACGGACTGCTTCATGATGCCGATCACCATGTAAATTATAAGCCCGATGGTAGGCCCGAAAACCATCACTAGGCCGGCGAACCAAAAAGCATCTTCCGAGTCATCCCGCTGTTTAGGAACCACGTCCATAATCGGGAGCAGTACGCCGGAGAAAAATAGCGAGGCCAGCAGAGTAAGGACGTAGTTCTCTTTATAAGCATGCGCGAGCAGGCAGGTAATACCGACCACGCCCGCGAACGCGCATAGATAGCGCATTACCAGTGTCGGCATGGACACGACAGGTTCCCAATCGATTTCGAGTTCGGCTTCCCGTTTACGCGGACCTTCCAGGGGTCTCCCGGTCACTGCATCATAATGGGTACCGGATGTTGAATCCACGACCTTGCCGGGATAGTATTTCGATTGTTCGGTTCCAACCGATTCCATTGCCGGAAGATGCGACTCCGCATATGTTCGCGGCGCCGACATACCGTCTGCAAGGCCCCCCGGCTCGGCAGTCGGCATTCCATGGGCGATGCTGGCCGCATGTGACCTGGCGATAAATTGCGGCGCCTCCGAACCTGGACGTCTGACACTGTGGTCACCGATGGTTGGATGTTCCATCGCGGAAGCGGGCTTGCCGATTTCAACAGGGGGATAGTCCGGCACAAGCGGGCGACCGCGATTTTGCACGGAGTGCGCTGGGGGCTCGGGCGACGCGAGATCACGCCGCGGCGCGTTCTGGTCCGGTGAGGCTGACCGGAGCGTCGGCATTCCCGGAGAGGGGCCATTCGATCCGGGGCGACCGCCTGGTGCAACGGGGCCACCCGGTGGAGTTCGCAGCACCGGCATAGCCGGTGATATAGGCTGTCCGCCCGCAGGATTGCCGGCAGTCGCGCCGGCGGCGGTTCTAATTACGGGGATGGACGGGGCAGCCAAATTTTGCGGCGCTCGGTTAGAGGTTCCGGCATTTCCCGCAGCTGCGGCCTCCTGTCCGTTCGCAATCGGCAACGTCGGCGCGGGCACGCGCGCGGATCGGCCGAACGGAACACCGGGGGCCGGGATGCTTCCTGGGTAGGGGGGCCGCGGCAAGGGAGCGGAGGGAGCAGGTGAGTGGCTGCCGGTCGTCGTCTGTCGATCGGCGTGAACGTCCTGCCGGTAGGTGGATTCGGTTCTCAGACCGACGGGCTGCGAGCTCGGCGCCGCGGCGCCCGGCATCATCTGGGCCCGTGGCGCCGGCGGAGCCGTTCGCCCGGAGGCAAGCGGACTCTCTTCAGAATCGTTGAAGGCTGAGTCGAGTGTAACGGGGGAGCTGCCCGCGCTGCCCAATTCCGCCGCGCGGGACTCTGCTCCCGGCTCCGTCGGAGCGATACGTTGGGTGTTTGCGGCCGCACTAAATGGTCGACGGCACCAACTGCAGCTATCTGTGGTGGAGCTTTCCATCCCACACCATTTACATAACATCTACTGCTCCTCGGCTTCGCGCTTGCACGGCTCGCTCTAAGTTAGTGATAACTCCTGCCCGCCCAAAACCAGTGCGGGCAGGATGCGTACGCGAACGTGGAAACTTCATGTTGGCATTATAGTCGTGGTTTGATCGCCTGTCAACAGTAGCGCATTAACTTTGCTTAAGGTATTCCGAATTGGGCGCAAATCTGCTTCCAATAGCATAATAACGCAGAATTTGTAGTTGAATTCGAGCCGGGTCGCCGACGGCAACCTCGCCTTATAATGGGAGGCCGCCGCGATCCATAATCGTGGGTTCTTGATATCCTTAGTACGTCGTTCCACAGTCCCGCCGTTCCCGTAACGGTTTCCGTAAGGTTAGCTACGGCGCCCGGAGATAGGTAAGCCAACGTGCAGTTCCAAACAGTTGAGAAGCGCACCTCTCTTGATTTAGTGCTCGGGCCGGCAGGTTCGGGCAAGTCGAGCGCGGCGGTCGCCCGGTTTTGCGAGTGTCCCGGGGAGTCGCTGCTGATCGTCACTACGAAGGCACAGGCGGATTGGCTTTCGCTGCGCGTCGAGCACGCGTGCGCCATGCCTGCCGTGGAGGCGCGTGCCCGAATCCTTCCCTGGAGCAGTCTGATATCGGAAATCCTGCTCTCGGACCGCGGCATGAACAGAGCGCCCATTTCGCGTCCATTTCAGCGCATTCTACTCTCCACGCTCGTTACCGCCACGATACGCGAGGGCGACTTCTTCGGCAAAATGGTCTGCGCCCCTGGTTTTGTTTCGGCGCTTCAGGAGAGTATTCGGGAATGGAAACTGGCCGGCGCCACGCCCGCCGCGTTTGGAGTGGCCGCGCAGCGTGCTGAAAAGGGCGGGACGATGCACCCCGCAGAAAAGATGGGCGAGATCGAATGCCTGTTCTCGGCATACGAGCGCTTCCTCCAGGAAAACGGCCTATGCGATGAGGAAGACAGCCTTCACCGTGCCGCGGAGTTATTGACCACGGGCGTTTCGGTCGCGCCGAAGGAGTCAAGGCGGATAATCGTTCATGGGTTCTACCGGTTCACTGCCGCGCAGCATAAACTCCTGATAGCGCTGGCCGAGAGCGCAACATTGGATGCCCAGGCCGAATCGTCGCTAACGATAACCCTGCCCTGGGATGAACGCCGGCCACTGCTGTTTGCCGCGCCTGGACGAACGCTCGCGCAATTACGGACCAACTTCGAAACAAGGGAATCCCGGCTTCCGAACGGCGGACCTGGGAAAAGTGAGCGATCCCAGAACCTCAGGCGATTGAGCCGGGATCTGTTCAACGAAAAATCGCAAGTTGCCCATGCAGATGCTGAGGGCTCCGGAATGGACGCCTCGATCCAGATCATCGAGGCGCCGAACTCCTATGTGGAAACAGAGATGGTGGCGCGCGAGTTCCGGCGCCTGCATGAAAGGCTAAATATTCCGTGGCACGAGTTTGCCGTTATCCTGCGCTCCGCGGCGGACTACGCACCCATACTATCGTCTGTGTTCGAGCGATACGAGGTGCCGATAGCAGCGCAGGCAGCGGAAAACTGCGCGGGCAATCCGCTGCTCAAGACGGTACTTTCCCTTCTGGACGTGGTTCAAAACGGATGGCGACGGGAGGATGTTCTTGCGTTTCTGAAATCGTCCTACACGCTGCCGGACAGCATCGAAGTGGACCGACTTCGGCAGCGGGCGGTTACGATGGCCATACTAGAGGGGCGCGAGCACTGGCTCGCGCTGGTAGGCGCCGGCACTCCGACTGGTTCGGAAGCCAGAAACTGGGAACCCACTCTGACTGCCGCCGTCCTCGACATGGCGCGAATTGACGATCTATTGAACGATAATCCGGCGGACACCGCCTATTTTGCCAGGGTCGTCGGCGAAATAATAGCGATCTTCGGACTGGAAGATCGGATCGCAAAGAGCGACTTCGCCCGCATCGAGCGTGACAAATCCGCGCTGAGGACTGGAATGGCGACGATTGACGCACTGGTACGCATGGCCGAGATGCGAAGCGCCGGAATATTGCCCTTCAGTGCGTTTCATGCGCTATTACGCGATGCGTGGGAGAACAGCAGCGTTTATCCCGAGCATGATGGCGATCGAGTATGCGTGATCGAGCCGCACGCATCGCGGGAGCGTCCGATCAGGATATGTGCCGTCATGGGGCTGACCGAACGCGTCTTTCCGCGCCGAGTCTCGGAGGATCCGTTTGTACGCGATGAAGAGCGGTGTCTCCTGCGGGAGTGGACGGGCGTAGAGCTGGAGGAGCAGAAGCTGCGCGCTGACGACGAGCGCTTTCTGTTCTACCTTGCCGCGACCGCGCCGACGGATCGCCTGCTGCTCTCATTTCCTCGCGCGGCCCATGAGAACGACACGCTGCCGTCGTTCTTTCTCGAAGAGGTGCGCGCCGTGTTCGAAGGCGATCGGTCAGTAGCGGGCGCTCGAAGCGAACACGGCGACAGTATGCGCGAGCCCGCCGCAGGGATCGAAGTGGTCGTTCGAACGCTCGCCGATGTAGCGCCCCGGCCCTCGGAAACGGCCAATACCGCGGACGTGCTGCTCTCGGCATGCGCCGACCTGTTCGATCCACAGGGCAAGGGCGAGCGGCGTCGGGAGCGCGCATTGGAGGGCGCGGGCCGGATAGAGAGCCTGCTTCGCGGTACAGACTGCGAATCGTCCGTGCGGGCCGTGCTGCGATCGCGCAATCTTCCTAAGCTGCCCGCGCTGCTCGACCCATTGCTAAGGGAGCGGTTCGTTACCGCCAAGCAGACCTATACCGTGCGGGAGCTGGAGACTTACGGCCGCTGCCCCTTCCGTTACCTGCTTAGGCATGTGTGGAACTTAAAGGCTGAAGTGGAGGGCCTGGACAACGCTCGGCAGTCCGCGCTCGTGCATTCGGTGCTCAGGCGCTATTTTCGCAGCCGAAGCAAGGCCAATAAGCCTAGCCTACGGGCCGTCGATTCCGCGACCGTGTTCGCCGATCTCAAGGCGCTGCTTTGGGCCAGCCTTCAGGAGGCGCGGCTAAACGTGGGACGCCATCATATCCAGATACTGCACCGGCGGCTGAACGACGACTTGATGGGATTCGCGGTACGAGAAGTGCGTTACGCGGAACAGTTCGGCGCGGTTCCTTCGCGCTTTCACCTCTCCTTTGGCCGTGCGCCAGTCGCGGTTCCGCCGGACCCTACTTCCTGCGCGAAACCGCTGATTATTGAGGGGACGGGGGCTGAGGGCAGCGTTGCCATCAGCGGCTTTATCGATCGCGTAGACCTCGATGAAACCGGTTCAAAGGCCGTGATTGTGGAGTACGAGGTGGGCGTGCCACCGGAGTTCGCGGCGATTCAGCGAGGCGATAGCCTTCAGATGCCGATCCACCTGCTCGCGATCGAACGGTTGTTTGGTCTTGACGCAGCGGGCGCCTGCTACGACTCCATGCAGGAGACGGGCAGGCGGCGGTTTCACCGAGCGGAGCATGTAAATGTCCGCCGTTTTGGCCCAGTTCTGCCTTTCGACCAGCCGTCAAACGTGAAGCCGCTGAGCCGCGAGCAGTATGCCGATCTGGTAACCACCGCAGAGGCTTCGGTTCTGAGGCTTGCGGGCAGGATAGCGACCGGGCGAGTGGACGCCTCGCCTGGCCCGCACTGCCGGGGCTGCGAGTTCCGCGATGTATGCCGTACAACGGTGATAGAC
Source organism: Chthonomonadaceae bacterium (assembly GCA_043734985.1). GTDB lineage: Bacteria > Armatimonadota > Chthonomonadetes > Chthonomonadales > Chthonomonadaceae > DATGJU01. The sequence goes on along the minus strand of JAYTEU010000639.1, from coordinate 1,483 downwards.
GGCCACGATGGCGAGAAGCCGGCTTCGACACCGACCGAACGCTGATTTTTGCCCGCTGGTCGTCAACTACCGCCGAGCGCAGATATACATGCGCTGGTAGAGCGATTCGGCTAACTGGCTAACGGCCACGCCGTGCGAATTGGACGACGCGTGGATAAAGTAGCCGTTGCCGAGATATAGCCCAGTATGGGTGATATTCCGCGAGGCCGCACTGCCGAAATACAGCCGGTCACCAGGCTGAAGCTGGTCCTTCGGAACCGCCAACCCGTAGGCTGTCTGGTCGGAGCTGTGACGGGGCAGGGTGTAGCCGCATGCCTCGAAGACGTTCTTGACGAAGGCGGAGCAGTCGATACCGGCTGCGGTATTGCCTCCCCAATGGTAGGGAACTCCCAGGTAACGGTAAGCTTCTTTAAACAGCGATTGTGCATCGCCGCGAAAATACACGGCTTTGCTTGCAGGTAAGCCATCCGAGTAGTCGCCGACGATGCCACCCGATTGCTGCTGCTGAACGAGCGCGCCGGTGGACACTACCTGATAGTCCAGTATCTGAAGGCTGGCCCGATGAACCCAGCCGAGCGAGCCGTCCGACATCAGGATGCCGTACCAATTGCCTCCGTCCGACTGTATGGCGAGATACGTTCCGCTGGGAGCCGTGCTCAGGTGGGCGGATCGCGAAGATTGGCTTCGATAGATGACGGTGGCTTGCTGCGCCTGGCCAAGGCGGCCCACAACACGGTCACCCTCGCCGGTCTGACCTCGGGACGCGAGGTAAGACCTGTTTGTCCGCCTGGAAGCAGCGGCACGATTTTGGGCGATGCGGGGGGCGGTTCGCGGCGCCTCGGGTATTCTATCCGCCGCTTTGCGGGCGCGTTCCGCAGCCTGCTGCGCGACCGCTGCGGCAGAGGGCGGCAGTTCAAGTGTCAGCGAGTTGTCCGCGCGGGCAACGGCGCCGGAAGCAAGGAGTCCAGAGATCAAAATCGGGAGCGCGAACAAAGCTGTAAGGCGTGGAACGATCACAGCGGTGAATAGGCGCGATCTGTAGTCGACCAAAGTTTTAAGTGAGCGTTGGGCAAGCTTGGACGGTATAAATATGGAGACGGGCAATCGCGATTCCTCCTCGTTCACTTACTTGTTACGAAACGACAGGAACGGGAAAATTGATGTTGGGATGGCTCGTCGGGGAGCAAGCACGCAAACGGACCAGTCGTCCTCATGATTGTCGGCTAAAACTAGACGAAAATACAGGCCCAAGGTTACGGTCAACCTTTTCTAAGAAAGCGTGCAAAGAGCGTTGAATACACCCCCTAACCCTCCACCCGCACCCAGAGCTAGCCATCGGGCGGGCCGGATCCTAAGTGCAATGAACTGTAGACGCACGACGGCGTGTTCATTACGAGGGTACCCGGGGGAATTGGCTATGCCCTGCGCTACAACTGCCCCGAAATTGGGGGACGGGCGGCGCGCTTTGCACACTCCCTAAGAA
>JAYTEU010000638.1:0-4573 GCA_043734985.1 Chthonomonadaceae bacterium | reverse complement strand
CTGAAGCTGCCCTACGTCGATGGCGCCGAGTACGTCTGGCCGGAGGCGGATTGGGTCTACAGCCGCGCCGACCATCCGAATGCGGTGGTACCGGAGTGCCGCGAATACCGCCAGACGCTAAGCACGCTGCTGAACGGCCCGATCGGCCTTGGCTTCCGCCTACTCCACCTTTCGGACAGCCTGCACCTCAACCCGGACGTTAACGTGCCGCCGGGCACCTGGGCGCACCGCAACGCGATCGCGCCGGCCTGGCTCGCGTTCTGGCTGCGGTATGAGGGTTAGGCGAACATTCGATTCGGTGAATTGGAACGTGCAGGATAGTACGGCTCAATTAGCGAATCCCAACGATTAGATTGCTTCATTATCGCATTTGCAATCTCCAATGTAGCACCTAACGTCATAATTCTGAAACTTGTTGCAGGAGGTTGCGCCACGTGATTTTTCAACAATATCAACGTATCGGCGACTATATGCTGATGGAGCGGCTTGGAAACGGCGCATTTGGCGAAGTTTGGCTGGCAAATCATATGTCCGGCCTCCTAACGACCCAACGCGCACTCAAGTTCCCCTTAGCCCTTTCTCACAATATTGATGCCCTCATAGACGCCATCCGGAACGAAGCGAATATATGGCTGCTCGCAAACGGCAGCCCAAATATTGTTCCGGTCCTTCATGCGGATGTGGTTGACGGGCAGCCCTTTATTGCAAGCGAGTATATTGCCGGAGGCTCACTGGAAAGCTGGATTCTGAAATTCGGAGGAAAGGCTCACTCGGTCATCGATGCAGTTAGGCTGATGCGCGGCATACTCGCTGGACTGAAATATTTGCACGCGCACAACATCGTTCATAGGGATCTTAAACCTGCCAATGTTCTCGTTCAAGATGGGATTCCGCGACTAACCGATTTTGGCTTGTCGCGCGTTCTGTTAGCTCCTCATCATACGCTTAACCCAGCCGGCTCGCCTGAATACATGTCTCCAGAAGCGATCAAAGGCGATCTATCCGATCAATCCGATCTATGGTCTGCGGGAATCGTTCTCCACGAATTGCTTGTTGGCTCACGACCCTATGCGGAAACGGACATAATTGCTCTCATAGTAGCAATCAAAAGCCCGGATAGAGTCGTACTTTCCGAGCAAATTCCGCCGGCGTTCAAGCCTATCCTCGCTAAAGCGTTAGAGAAGAGTGTCGCGAACCGATACAAATCCGCAAGCGAAATGCTGGAAGCGCTGGACCGCGCTTATGCGCCGACCGGGTCACCCCCTCTCCCACCGCCGCCCCGGCGACGGCACAATCTTCCGGCCCAGTTGACTGGGTTCATCGGCCGCGGACGCCAAGTGGCAGAAGTCAAGTACAAGCTCACTAAGACACACCTGCTAACACTGACGGGCATTGGAGGCGGTGGCAAGTCGCGGTTGTCACTGCGAGTAGCAGAAGAGGTACTCAATGACTATCCTGACGGCGTATGGCTAGTGGAGTTAGAGTCACTCAAGAATTCCGACGTCATACCGCGCGCAGTAGCCGAAGCGCTTGGTTTCGTCGAAACTCCGCTGGAACCCATCCTTGAAACAGTTACGAAGGGCCTTAGGGACAGGAGTTTACTTCTTATACTGGACAATTGCGAGCACGTCCTAGAAGGCAGCGTCAGCGTCGTCAGCGCAATCTTGAGATCCTGTCCAAATGTTCGCGTGCTTGCAACGAGTCGCGAACCTCTTGGTTTCATGGGCGAAGTCCGCTACCCGGTGCCCTCGCTCTCCCTGCCCATGAACGCCGGGGTGCAGACACCCGGCACCGTTACTCAATTTGAAGCGACGCGCCTGTTTATCGAACGGGCGACCGCGACAAATCCGGAATTCAAATTAACGAGTCAGAACTCTCCGGTGCTGGCGGAAGTATGCCGTCGACTCGATGGAATACCCCTAGCAATCGAATTGGCTGCTGCCTGCATTCGCTTTATGTCCGTCGAGGAATATCATGAGCGATTACACGATAAATTCCGGCAGCTCACTGAAGGCAGCAAGACCGCGCTGCCGAGGCAGCAGACTCTACGCGCGCTATTCGACTGGTCATACGATCTTCTGACACTGAATGAGAGATCACTATTCCACCGCTGTTCCGTGTTTGCGGGCGGATGGACGATCGAATCTGCCGAGGCCGTCTGTATCGGAGATGATATTCAGAAGTCGGGAGTTCTCCCTTTATTGCACGCGCTCGTAAATAAGAGTCTGGTGGTGCATCGGCAGGAGGACGGACACAGCCGATACACGTTGCTGGAAACCATACGCGAATACGCCTCCGATCGGCTCGGGGAGAGCGGGGATGGGGATGCAGCGCGAGATCGGCATATGGCGTTCTTTGTTGCGTTTGCGGAAAAGTTCGAACCGCGACAGAGCAGTGTCGACATTCACAAATTGCTTGAGCGGCTCGAAACCGAGCACGACAATCTCCGTTCTGCGTTGGACTGGTGCCTTGGGAACGCCACTATAGGATCGCGGCGGGCCGATAACGAGCGTTCAAATTCTGGCCTGCGTCTTGCGGCGGCACTCTGGCGTTTCTGGGAGATACATGGATACATAGACGAAGGGCTGAAATGGATGCATATGGCACTGGTCGCTGGAGTCAATGCAGATAAGTTAGTACGCGCGAAAGCGGTCAATGGCACGGGGTACCTTCACTATTCGTCAGGCGACCATGCAGAGGCACGAGAGCTATTTACACAGGCATTCGCGCTCTTTAAGGAGACATCCGACAACCATGGAATGGCGCTTGCCAGAATTTTCCTAGGCAACATGTGCAGGGAACTCGGCGAATATAATAAGGCGAAGGTATGTCTCGAAGAGGCATTGACGCTAACCAGTTCCATTTCGGATAAATGGCTTCATGCCCTTGCGCTTGACTGCCTCGGTACGGTGATGTTCGACATGTGCAGTTACAAGAAAGCACGTGGTCTGATAAATGACGCACTGGCCCTGATGAGCAGCTTGAACGCCACGAGAGTAAGCGCTGCCGCCCATTACATTTTGGGGCTTATCGAATCCCATGAAGGCAATATTGAGCCGGCACGGAGCGCATTCGAGGAAGCGCTTTCTATTAATTGCTCGCAGGGGCATCGCGCGTGGGCCGCAAATAATCTGAATAGCCTGGGGCACCTGGCGATGGATGGTGGAAACTACGCACGAGCTCGAGACCTTCTTGTCGAAGCGCTAACAATTAGACGTGATAAAAAGCTTCCGCGGGGAATAGCCTACTCATTAGAAGCGTTCGCGAGATTGGCCTTACTGCAAACCAAGCCCGTTCGTGCAATTCAGTTGTTCGGCGCCGCAAAGAGGTTACGCCAATCCATAAAGATTCCTGCCGCGCGAATTTGGGCGAGCCGAACGAGGGTAGACTTGCAATCCGCGAAGTCTATCGTATCACTTGCTGCTTTTAATAGCGCGCTTGCCCTTGGCCAGAGCATGACATGGGACGAGGCCGTAGCGTACGCGATGGATGACGCGGAACCACCACATCTCTATATGTGATTCGAGGAAGCGTATGAATCCGGCAATAGTTTTATTTCCAACTATGTTGAGATCGACGCTCGTGATCATCGCCCTCAGCGTCGCTTGCGCAGTGACGCAGGCGAGTGTGCCGGTTGCGGCGCATGGGAAGGCGGCCTGGGTGTTCGTGGAGCAGCCGGGGGCGGCGCCTGCCGAGCGGTATACGGCGGAGGAGCCGGCATCGGCGCGGCGGCAGATTACCGGGGCGGTGGCGCCAATCGTCGAGGCGGGCAAGGCTCCGAGCGGGCCGTGTACGGTTTTGGCCGGCGTGTCTTGAAGACGGAGGGTTGGCAGGATGGAAATTGCAGCGGGCGCTCTGTGAGATTAGCGCCAGTCACGGCAATGCGGTCACTCTCATCGATCCTCTCGCTGAGACAGCCGTGAAAGTCCGTTGACGGGGCCGCGCTCTCCGGTCCGAATACTGACCGTTGCCTCGACAGGAATAACGAATATTCGGCCATCACCGGTTCTGCCCGTGCTTGCAGTCTTTTGGATCGTCTGCACGACCCTTTCCGCAAGCTCGTCGGGAACGATGATCTCCAATTTCGTCTTGACGACCTGCTCGTATTGACCGCTCTCCGCACTTACGGCACGGGCTTCAGAGAGAGTGATACCAGGCAGACCCTCGATGGCGTGCAGTGCGTCCAGCACTCGAGCGAGAGCGAACGGCTGGACGATCGCTTTAATCTCCTTCATCTTGATTCCTTCCTTCATAGATGTTGACCTCACACCTCAACTTCCACCGGTTTTTCCTTCTCAAACCAGGCATAGAGCGTCGGCAAGATCAACAGGGTCAATAGGGTCGCGGAAATCAGGCCGCCGATCACCACTGTAGCGAGCGGACGCTGTACCTCTGCCCCCGCGCTGTGGGAGAGCGCCATCGGCATAAACCCGATGCCTGCCACGGCGGCCGTCATAAGAACCGGACGCAGTCGTGCCATGGCTCCTTGGAGGGTTGCTTCCCGTACTGAAAGGCCCCGATCGCGCAACTGATTGATGAATGTCAGCATGACGACGCCGTTGAGCACCGCAAT